>JAFNWZ010000138.1 GCA_017379255.1 Akkermansia sp.
ACCGCGCCCTCGGCCTCGTAGTCCGCATTGCGGGTGAGCACAATATT
This sequence comes from Akkermansia sp., assembly GCA_017379255.1. Taxonomy (GTDB): domain Bacteria; phylum Verrucomicrobiota; class Verrucomicrobiia; order Verrucomicrobiales; family Akkermansiaceae; genus Akkermansia. The sequence continues at coordinate 48 of JAFNWZ010000138.1, forward strand.
CTGACGGCCGGGCAGCGGGCGGCCCAGGCTCTCCCAGGTCTTGCGCCCCATGAGGATGGGGTGCCCCATGGTGAGGCGCTTGAAGAGCTGCATGTCTTCCTTCAGGCGCCAGGGGATGCCGTTGTTCAGCCCGATGGCGCGGTCGGCATCCATGGCCACCACTCCTGTGAAGCTCAGACTCATACCGAAACAGCAGCTTTAATATGCGGATGCGGGTCGTATTCCTCCAGCGTGAAGTCCGAGAAATCAAAGCCGTCAATCTCCGTCACCTCCGGGTTGATACGCATGGTGGGCAGCTTGCGCGGTTCGCGGGTCAGCTGCAGGCGCGCCTGGTCCAGGTGGTTCTTGTACAGGTGCAAATCGCCATAAGCGTGCACAAACTCGCGGGCTTCGTACCCGCAGACCTGCGCCACCATCATGAGCAATAGCGCATAACTGGCAATATTGAAGGGCACACCGAGGAACAAATCGCAGCTGCGCTGGTAGAGCTGCAGGCTCAGTCCGTGCTTCTCGCCCTCTTTCTGCGCCGGAATCACGCAGAACTGGAACAGGCAATGGCAGGGGGGCAGCGCCATTCCGTCCACCTCGGCCACATTCCAGGCGCTCACCAGGTGGCGCCGGCTCCAGGGATTATTCTTCAGACCGTCAATCAGCTTGGCAATCTGGTCGATGCTGCCGCCCTTGCCGTCCGGCCAGGCGCGCCACTGGCTGCCGTACACCGGGCCCAGGTCGCCATTTTCATCAGCCCATTCATCCCAGATACTCACGCCGCGTTCCTGCAGCCAGCGCACATTGGTACTGCCCTTCAGGAACCAGAGGAGTTCATAAATAATCGAGCGGAGATGCAGCTTCTTGGTGGTCAGACAGGGGAAGCCGTCGCGCAGATCGCAGCGGATCTGCCGACCGAACACGCCGATGGTGCCGGTGCCGGTGCGGTCTTCCCTGCCCACCCCATTGGTAAGCACATCGTCCAGCAATGCGAGATACTGCTTCATTGACTAATGTCGATTGACAATTGACTATTGTGAAATTCCCTGCGGCGCAGCCGCAGCTGATTTCACACTTCGTACTTCGTAATTCGTACTTCCTATTTAATCAGAGCGCGAGAGCGCTTCTGATTAACGTGGCCCACTTCTCGGCCTTTTCGGCAAAGCTCAGTTCGGGGTCCTTATACAGAATACCGCGGGAAACATTGATGGTGGGCGGAGCCACTCGTGTGCCACCGGTCAGAGCCGACAAATCACCACCCTGGGCACCGAGACCCGGCACCAGAAGCGGAGCATCCGGCAAATCAGTCAGAATCTGGCTGTTGGCATTGGTAAGCCCCACAACCATACCCACCTCCGTAGCACTGTTTTCAGCGATGGAACGGGTCACCATGTCACCCACGAGCTGGTATACCTTGCGGCCATTGGCCAGCACCTGCTGCTCCACATCCACTGAACCGGGGTTCGTGGTCACAGCCAGGAGATATACAGCCTTACCGGGACGGTCAAGGAAGGGTTCCAGAATATCATAGCCCATGAAGGGGTTGAGCGTCACGGCATCCACATCCATGCGGTCAAAATAGGCCTGGGCGTAGTACTTCTGCGTTTCACCGATATCGCCGCGCTTGGCATCCAGAATCACGGGGATATCCTTGGGCATATCCGGCAGCAGCTCCTCCAGCATCTTGAGACCCGGCAGGCCCATGGCCTCGAAATAAGCGATATTGGGCTTGTAGGCGGCGGCATAGGGGGCGGTTTCCTCCACCACCTTGCGCAGCCAGTCAGCCAGCTCCGTCATATTCTCCGTCTGAGGACGGGGGTCAAGCCCCACGCAAAGAGCCGAACGCGTAGCCGCAATACGCGCAGCAAGTTTCTCCGTGTATTTCATGAGCCCCAATATAGCACAACTCCTGAAAAAAACAAGAGCAAAGATGAAGCAAACAGGCAAGTCCCGGAAAGCAGACTTCTTAAATAGTATCATGGAACACACGTGTCCCAAAGCTTCGTAAATTGTAATCTATCGGCGAGCAAAGCGAGCGAAATTCATAGCCCACGGTAGTGGGCGACAGATGTTAGGCAGGTGCAAGCGTGCGTCAGCACGCGCAGCGCCTGCTCCAACAAAAAAACAAACCAAAACCCGTGATAACGGGTGACAGAAAACGATGCTTTATATTGATGCTTAGCCTTCTGTCAC
>JAFNWZ010000139.1 GCA_017379255.1 Akkermansia sp.
GACATATCAGGTGCATTCCCCCCCAGCCCGACGCTCCCCGCGCCATCAATCCTTGCTCTTGCGCTTCCTGGATGATTTTTTCCCGGACTTCTTTTTGGCTTTGGGCTCTGCGTCCTCCCCTGCCTCGGACGACTCTGCAGCCCCCTTCTCCGGCGAAACCCTTGCCACCAGCTCTTCATACGAAGCCAGAATAGCCGGGCCCACCCATGCGTTGCCAGTGTAGCTGCCCTTGCCAATGGACTTCTTCTCCCCGGTCCCGGCATCGCGCATCATTATTTCGCCATTCTCATAGCTGAAATAGCCCAGCGGCACCCCGCTTGCATCCGTGGCGCGCAAATCGTAAGTGCCATAGCTCTGCTCCTTGCCGCGCGCATCCTTCTTGAACAACGCATCGCGCGCCTCCTTATGGAACACATTGACTACCGGACACTTGACCGCAAGCGTGCGTCTTTCCGCGGAAGCACCGCGACGCGCCTTGCCCTTCTTGCCAGCCGCGGCAGCGTCCTTCTGCTCCGGCGGGAAATCCAGGTACATCACCAGCTCTGCCCCGCTGCCGGTCAACGTCCTGCACACCGGCACGAACGGCTTGCTAATCGAATCAAGCTTATCCCCCTGGTGCGCATTGTACCCCAGGTAAATGAGGAAGAATACCTTTGCCTTCTGGTCATATTGGGGCGAATTCACCACCACCCCCGCATCATTGCGGTTGGCCTTGATGAACGCGGCTATGGAATCCGCCTTGGCGGCATGAGCCTGCGGCAGCCAGGAAAAACAGCACACCAGGCCCATGAGAATACAGCATTGTTTCAGGGAATGGAACATATACATGAAAGTCTGAAATATCGCAGTTAAATCGCCAGCCCGACAAGCCTCATCCATTATGCCGGCGCAGAGGTCTTTTCGCGGAGCTTACCGTCCTCCATGATGAAAAGGCGGTCAAACACATCAATGGCGCGGTGGTCGTGGGTCACAACCAGCACTGCCGTGTTGTGTGAATGAGCCACATTCCTGAGCAGCTCCATTACCTTGCGGCCCATGTGACTGTCTAGCGCCGCCGTAGGTTCGTCTGCCAGCAGAAGACTGGGCTTATTCGCCAAGGCACGGGCAATGGCCACGCGCTGCTGCTGCCCACCGGAGAGCTGACTGGGGAGAAAATCCTTTCTGGTACTGAGCTCAAAATGCTCCAGCAATTCATCCGCTGCCTGCTTCGATTCCCTTGCAGAGGCATCATTCACCTCCAGAGCAATACGAATATTCTCCCGCGCGGTGAGAAAAGGCAGCAGATTGGCTTTCTGGAAAACAAAACCTATGTTATTGCGGCGGAAATCGCGCACATTGACCCGGTAGCCATCCTCAAAGACGGTCTTACCGCCGATGCAGATGCGCCCCGAATCCGGCGGCTGAATAAGCCCCAGCGCAGTCAGCAGCGTGGATTTGCCCGCCCCGGAGGGTCCCAGCAACGCCACGATTTCCCCGGCATGCATGGAGAAGGAAACATGATGGAGCGCATGCACCGCCGTTTCGCCGGCGCCATAGGTCTTGCACAGATTTTCTGCTGAAAGAGCAACAGGTTTCATGAGAGTATTTCTCCTGCGTTTGTTCTCATAGCCTTGATGATACCCGCACAGCTGGCCAGCACCGATATGCCGACCACAATGCCGAACAGCACCCACAAATCAAACCCCACCAGCACCACGCGGCGCGGGAAGAACGGATACACCCACTCACCACAGAAACGCGCCATGCCGAAGGCCAGCCCCCCGATAAGCAGAGACTGCTGCAGTATCATGCCGATAATGACCCCGTTGCGCGCACCAATGAGCTTGAGCATGGCAATATCGTGCAGCTTATCCAGCGTCAGCGTGTAGAGGATGAGCGTCATGACCACGGTTGAAACAATGATGAGGATGGTGCGGAAAAGCAACAACTGCTTACGCGAGCGCGCCACAAAACCGCTCAGCATTATCTCCCGCTGCTCATCGGCAGTATAAGCCGTCACATCCGGGATTGAGCGCAGCTTCTCCAGCACAGCCTCCACACTGTGCCCGGGCAGCACTTTCACCAGCACTGCGCTTATCTGCCTGCCGGGCAAGGCTGCGGGGCGGCTTGTCTCGCTCAGCAGAAAATCCGCATGGTCCACCGATGTATTCCCCTGCGGCAGGGTATCGAAACGCTGCAAACGCGCGTGGCGCTCCAGACGGATACTCTCCGCCGGCTGGTCAGCCTGCACCGCCATGGCATCATTCAGCGACAGGAACACCATCGCATCGCCAGAGGGAGAATTCATCCGCCCGGTGATACCAACCACCGTATAAACATCCTTGCCCAGCTTCAGCGTACTGCCCAGCGGCAACTTGGCAGACTTATCCGCCAGCATCTCAAAATGTCCCGCCTGCAAAGCACGCCCCTGGATGAGGGGAAGCCACGAGCCATCATCCGCCACGCCCTGAATCGTGAGCCGCAGCACGCGGTTATCCTTGTTGCGCTGCACCGTGTGCGAGACAAATGGCTCCGCCGAAGCCACCCCCGCCACCGCCTCAATGCGGTATTCCAGATTGCGGGGCAGCTTTGACACCTCGGCAAACGGCCCCTTGGTATCCTTCTGCACCACCCAGACATCCGCCCCGGCGCGGTCAATGATAAGCGTAGCCTCCTGAATGAGGCCGCGATAAATACCGCCCATGCCCATCACCACAATCAGCAACAGACTGATACCCGCGGTGGTCAGCAGGAAACGCCCCAGATTATGGCGTATATCCTTGAATGCCAGATTAATCATTGCGCAATGCGGCGGTTGACATGTTCGCGGTGCTTCAGGGGATGCATGATGACGCGGTCGCTCAGCCCCAGCCCGGAAAGAATCTGCGTCTGCTCGCGCGTCTGCACCCCGATTTTCACCTCGCGCTCCGCAATACGCCCCCCTTCCTCCACCAGCACAAACGTGCGGTTCTGCTCCCGGCAAATCAGATGATTCGGCACCGCCACGCAGTCCTCTACCCTGCCCGCGTGCAAAAACGCCTCCAGGCGCTGCCCCAGCACCCAGTTCTCCGGCAAGGCATCCGCGGCAATATCCACGCGGTATTCGCGGGTCTCCCGGTCCGTCTCACGGGAAGTGCGGCACACCGTACCGGCAAACTTCTGCTGCGGCAGCGCACGGAAAACAATGTCTGCCTTCATGCCGGGGCGTATGCTGTCAATAGCCGTCTCATCCACCCACACCGACGCCCAGATCTGCGACGTATCCACAATATCCATGATGGAAACCCCGGGATTCACAATACTGCCCTGCTCCCGGTTGCGCCGGATAACCAGCGCGTCAAACGGTGCCTTCAGCTGCGTTTCTGCCAGCTTGCTCCTGTAGTACTTTATCTGCGCCTCGTGGCGCACCAGCTCGGCCTCCACCTCCAGACGGCGCTTTTCTGCCTGGTTCAGATTTGCCATGGCCACCTGATACGCCTGACGGCTTTTATCGAAATCCGTCTGCGAGACAGAACTCAGCTGCAATAACTTTTCCATGCGATCAAAAGTGACCCGCGTGTATTCCACCGTGGCGCGCTCAGCCTCAATCTCGGCATCGCAACGCTGCAACGCCGCGCGCGAAATAGCCAGATCTGCCTCCGCCACCGACAACTGCTGCGAAATATCCTCCGCATTCATCTCCACCAGCAGCGACCCCGCCGCCACACCATCCCCCTGGTCTGCATGCAGCCGCAGAATCTGCCCCGTCTCATACGGGCTTATCGAAACCCGGGTCTTTGCCTCTAGCGTTCCCGTACCAAAAACCGTTATCTGAAGCGCCGCCTTCTTCACCGGCCTGCTCTCCGCCTCCACTGGCGAAAACTTCCACATGTACACCCCACCTGCCACCAATACCGCTAAAACGCCCCACTTAATGATACTTCTGAATCGGTTACGCATAATGCCTCAATCAAACTGAACGCAGTGTAGCACATCTTCTCTCACAAAAAAAGCCAAAAGAACCGGCAATCATCATTACTATAAGAAAACTATAAGAAAACAGATTGGCAGGTTTTCTGTTCTGGCTGATGTTCCTCATCATAAAAGGTCATCGTCATCATGCCCGGCCTCGCCCCATTCGAGCCGCAGAAAACGATTTCATCGCATGAAACACACATCATCCCGTTCCTTCCGGGTCTGTTTCAGATTTGCTGATGCTATTCTGCGCAAGAAAACAAAAAATTGTAATTTGTCGGCGAGCAAAGCGAGCGGAATTCATAGCCCACGGTAGTGGGCGTAAGAGGTTAGACAGGGGTGGAGCGACGGAGTCGCGGAACCCCTGGTCAAACAAAAAAAATGACCAGAACCCCGAACGCAGTGAGTGGGTGACAGAAAGCTAAGCATCAACATAAA
>JAFNWZ010000140.1 GCA_017379255.1 Akkermansia sp.
ACTTTGCCATCAATTTCCCCTTCATTCCGTACCAGTTCATCATCATGCAAAAGGTATTTGCAGAGATTCGCCGCCACGGCAACTCCGGCAAACACCTTTCCGGTGGTGAGCGTTCCATGCTTTCCGGGTTCCAGGAGGCCGCTCAGAAGGTGCAGGAAGGCGATGAGAACACGCTCGTGCCCTTCTTCCGCTTCTACGATACCGTCCACTCCTTCCTCGATAGCACCATCCGTCAGGTTATCGAGCGAGCCGATCGTGCTGCCCAGTCTGCCGATATTCTCAAGCCTTACGATGTGGATGTCCTGAAGCTCCTGTACCTTATCCGTTACATCGACAACGATATTCCGGCCAACATCGACAATATCGTCATCCTCATGGCAGATGATATCCGCGCGGATAAAATCACTATGCGTCAGCAGGTGCGCGAATCGCTCGACCGCCTGCATTCCCAGAACTATATCGGCCGCAGTGGCGAGAATTACAACTTCCTCACCAATGAGGAACAGGATATCCAGCGTGCCATCCGCAATGAGACCTCGGTGGATACAGCCACGATTGTGGAGCGCATTTCTCAGATGATCTACGCGGATATCTACTCCACCCGCAAGTTCCGCTACAACAAGGACTATGATTTTGAGTTCGACCGCTATGTGGACGGTAGTGCTGTGGGCAATACCACAGGTGGCATGTGCCTGCGCTTCCTGACCGTGGCCACCGATGCCGCTGATAAGGAGCCCATGAAGCTCATGACGGATTCCGTCAATCAGGCTATCGCCGTACTCCCGGAGACGGATTACTTCACCTCGCTGGAACAGGCCGAGAAGATTCGCAAGTACATCAAGCAGCGCAATGTCTCTGTGCTTGCCAAGTCCACGCAGGATATCATCAGAGCTCAGCAGGAGGAAGCCACACGCCTTGATGCCGCAGCAAAAGAGGAGCTTACTAAGGCTATCCTCGCCGCTGATTTCTATGTGGCGGGCGAGCGTATTACCGAGAGAGCTGTTGATGCCAAAGGCAAGATTGAACTGGCTCTGCGTTATCTGGTGGGGAATCTCTATCACGAGCTGGATCAAATGGAAGTTCTGGCCGGTTCTGAAGCAGATATCTCCACGATTCTCACCGGCAACGCCGGCAGCCTCCAAGGTCTGGAGGATAACCAAGGCGCGCTCGCTCTGGTGGAGGAATATCTCACGATGCAGCATGCCAGGAACCTGCCCACGTCCATGCACGACATCCGCTCTCGCTTCTCTGCTATTCCCTACGGCTGGCGTGAGGTAGATATCGCTGCCTTGGTCGCTCGCCTTGTTGTGGCGCAGAAAGCCACGGTTAAATACCAGGGCAATACCATCCCGGCGTCTCATCCCAAGCTGTCGGATATGCTGCTCAAGAAGACTGAAATCGGCAAGACTCAGATTTCCAAGCGAGAGGTGATTTCTGCCAGCAAGATCAAAGACACCCGCGACTTCTTGCGGGAATATCTGGATGTCATGGATGTCCCCTCCAAGGAGGACGATCTGGTGGCCTTCATCATTGAGCAGTTCTCTATCCGTCGCAGCGAACTCATTGTCTTGGATGACTACTATCCCGGAAATCCTTATCCCGATCGTCAGTTGGTTGAAGCCGCCTACCGCCTTGTCAACGAGGTGCTTGACCAGAAGGTAGACAATATTGCACTAATCAATTTCATCGTCAAGAAACAGGACTCTCTGATGGATAGCAAGGAGCGACTTCATCGTGTGGAGGAGTTCTTCAAGAAGCAGCGTCCTGTTTTCGATGCCGCAGTAAGGCTCCTTCACAGCCTGAAATACGATGCAGATTATCTGAATGATGTTCCCGAGGCAGAGACAGCGCTGGCTTCCATGCAGGATATCTGCTTCATGCAACCGGGGCAGAAGTTCAATTACCAGCGCATCCCTGAGCTGAACAGTCTGATTTCCACGGTGCAATCCATTCATACAGATATGCTCGCCGCCAAGCGTGAGGAATTGCTGGAAACCGTGCGCCAGTGTATGAGCGATGTTCACACCGCTGCCGGCACAGATCCCCGCTTCCGTAGCGTCATTACTCAGTCTGATACCTATTATCAACAGAAGAAAGCGGACATTGACGGCTACACGACCCTCACCTTGTTGGATGGTCTTACCGCACAGCTGGCCAAAGTGAAGGACGAAGCGCTTGAGCGTATCGAGGAAATCTCACGCCCGCTTCCGCCCAAACCGGAGCCCAAGCCTGTTTCCGGCGACAAACCTCAACCCGCACCCGCGCCGGCTCCTCAGAAAAAGTATCGCGTTATCAACCGCGCTGTGGCATTCCCCACTCGCAAGCTGGAGACACCTGCTGATGTGGATGCTTATGTGGAGAGCCTGCGCGCCAGTCTGAAGAAGTGTCTGGCTGAGTGTGATGGAGTGGTGATTAAGTAATGCTTTGATATCATGGATAAAAACGCCATCAAAAAGTTTGCTGTCTGGGCTCGTTGCGAGCTGATTTCCCGTGTTTCGCAGAAAGCCTTGCAATTCGGTATTGCTGCCGGTGCTGCGGAGCCAGCGGATGCCACGAGCATCAATGGAAAGGTGCTCTCGACTGCTGAGGTGCAGCAGCGCCGCGCCCTGTTGAAGCAGGTGCAGAGTAAGGGCTATGAGCAGGTCATGGAGGAAGTGGCCTACACCTGGTTCAACCGTTTCTGTGCGCTCCGCTTCATGGAGGTGAACCAGTATCTCCCCTCTCGCGTGCGTGTCTTCACCAATGAGGAGGATGCCTTCAAACCGCAGATGATTGATGAAGCCCTGTCTCTGGAGCTGGAGGGACTTTCTATGGAGGCGGTCCATGCCTACAAGGAGGCAAATGACAAGGAGGGGCTGTTCAAGTACCTGCTCATCACTCAGTGCAATGCCCTCAGCCCTGTTCTACCGCAAATGTTCCAGCACATTGCGGACTACACAGAGCTGCTCTTCCCGGATAATCTGCTGCGCGAGGGTAGCGTGATTCATGAGATGGTGACCTCCATCCCCACCGAGGATTGGCAGGATGCGGTGCAGATTATCGGCTGGCTGTACCAATACTACAACAGCGAGAAGAAAGACGAGGTATTCGCCAATCTGAAGAAGAATGTTAAAATCACCAAAGATAACATTCCCGCTGCCACCCAGCTCTTTACGCCGGATTGGATTGTGCGCTACATGGTGGAAAACTCCCTCGGTCGCCTTTGGCTGGAGGGGCACCCCAATGAGGAGCTGAAGCAGCAGTGGCGCTACTTCCTGGAAGAAGCGGAACAGAAGCCGGAGGTGCAGGCTCAGCTGGTCGATATCCGCAAGGAGTACGCCGCCATGAAGCCGGAGGATATCAAGTGCA
>JAFNWZ010000141.1 GCA_017379255.1 Akkermansia sp.
GACGCAACCTTTCTGTCACCCGTTATCACGGGCTCCGATTCTTTTTTGAAATAACCGGGGGCTGCGCTCGCTAACGCGAGCTTACCCCCGGCTACCATCTTACGCCCACTACCGTGGGCTACGAATTCCGCTCGCTTTGCTCGCCGATAAATTACAATTAACCCCGTCATTCTGGAAGCCTTTGCTTGAAAATCCGGGTTCTCATTGTTATCATGATGCAGCTTGTAAGCGCGGTAGTTATAGAATGATGAATATCCACATCGACAAAACGGGCGATTTCGGCTTTGTGACGACAAAGGAGGCGTTCCATGGGCGCATTCTGGGCAGAAATCGGCGGGAGATTGCCACCATTGAGTACGATAACAGTACTCTGCGGGCGAAACTTCTCATCACGATGGGCGAGGATAGCATCAGTCTCAGTTCCCATGGTAAGTATCTGACGGGCACTGCAGGTGATTTTCTTATCAACGGAACAAAATACGGGCGGTATAATCACACGAACCTGCACAGCCTTGAAATGAGCACTTGTGCCGGGGAGATGATTCTGCAAGTCGCAGAGGATGATGCGGACCGTCGCTTCCTGTGGGCATACCGGCAGGGGGAATCCCGGGGAAATGCAAAAGCTTATTCCAGCAGCAAGTACGCGCTGCTGCTCGGCCGCGATTACGCGCTGGCTTCTGTTCTGCGGCCGATGGATAAGCCGTTTTGCTTTGCGCCCAACATGTCATTCGAGCTGTTGAATGATGCGGATGAGGACGTGTTTTACCAGCGCAGTAAGGAAGAACAGCTGTGCATCCTGGTTTGCAGCTGCTGGTGGTTGTGCGATCGGCTGCATCATGCCAAAAGCGGCGTAGACCCCGTTGCGGAAAATTGGCGGCATCTATCAGTGCCATCGACGCTCTGTATCGGGAATCGCCTTACATTCCTGCCGGAATTCCTCGAGCCCCGCAATCCCAGGGTTGAGTTCCTGTCCACACAGCCCGTTTTTATGTGGCTCTGGTTGGTGGTGGCACTGGTGCTGGGGCTTGTCATTCTCCCTGTCTGCCAGGGGGGCTTTACTTCTGATGCTGTCGCCTTTGTCATTTATTCGACCATCATTCCGGCCAGTTGGATTGAGTTCTGCCGCTTCTGGAACAAGCGGGCAAAACAACGTCTGAAACACCTGGAGGAACAACTTAATGCCCGGGAAACCGAGCCTTCCTTTAACCGTTGAAATAAAGTTGGTTGGCTCGTTTTGTGAAAAAAGCAAGATTCAATCTTGTTTTTTACACAAAATAATTCAAGTTATTTACAGCAAAACGGAAACGGCTTCCAGTTTCTTGGCAGAGGCGCGGCCTTTGGCGGCGAGTGCCGGGGCAAAGAGGGAGAGGCGGAATTCGGCAACCATGAACCCGTAGGCCAGCCAGGCGGGGGAGTCGGCGTGGCGGTCGTATTCGGCAAAGAAGCGGGATGCCACGGCGGCGTTGAGGGTGGCGATGCGCTCCAGTTCCTTGGCGGCGGGTTGCTGGGCAATGCGTTTGATGCGTTCCTGCAAGCCTCGGAGGAAGCGGGAATAATCAGTCAGCTGGGCGGGTTCTGCGGCAGAGAGGAACCATGGGCGGGTGAGCCACTGCCACTCTCGCTGAACGTCCTCGGCAATCTGCGCGCCGAAGCGGTCGCGCCCGGCGGTGAGGCAGTACTGGCGCACGGCGGCATCGGTGGCGGCCAGTTGCTCCCAGAGCTTGCCGAGCGGGCCGGCGATGCGGTCGTATACCGTTTCGCGCATGCGCAGGCAGGCGGCATCGAATTCCGCTGCTGTGCGGGGCAGCGGTGCCGCCAGCGCGGCATCCATGGCGGCGTAGACAGTATCGTGCAGGTTGTTTTTCGGCTGCTGGCCCACGGTGGTGAGCGCCAGCCTGGCCTCCATGCTCCTGATGGGGAGCTTCTTGCGGATGGAGTTGAGGAAATCGCCGTGTCTGATGAGGGCGAGGCGGCGCACGGCGCGTCGGTGGTGCAGGGCGGCTTCCTCTGCGCTGGGGAATACATGCAGTTTCACCTGGTCCCCATCCTCGCGCAGGGCGGGGTAGCCGGTGCCATTGCCCACTTCCACCGTGGCGGGCAGGTCGCCGCAGTCCCAGCGGGTCATGGGGGTGGCGGAGAAGGAACGGGCGGCTTTTTTCGCAAAGCGTTTTTCCTGGTACTGCGCCAGTTTCTCGCGCAGGATGTCGGCATGCGTGCCGAGGGCGAGCTCATTGCCCTTGTCATCGCTCACCCAGATTTTGGTGATGAATTCCGGCGGCAGTTTGCCCATATCCACCTGGGAGGCATTGCAGAACTTGTTGCTGCGGCGCATGGCGAATTCGGCAATGGCCTGCGGGAGCGGGCGGTCGGGCTCGCGGTCGAACCAGTCCTCTGCAAAGTCATCTGCTGCGGAGCTGATGGGCATGAGGAACATGCGCACATCCTTGGGCAGGGTGCGCAGCAGGATTTCTGCCCGGTCTGCCAGGTGGGCGGGCACGCCCCACTGGGGCAGCCAGTCCGGGAAATCTGCCAGCTGGTCAATGTGGACACCGAGGGTCACGCCGTCGTCTGCCTCGCCGGGGGCGTGGTGGTAGTACACCTCGTATTTCTGCCCGGCGTGTTCGAGTTCATCCGGGTAGAGGTCGGCGCGCACCTCATCCTCGCCGGGGTAGACGCAGTCTTCGTAGGGCACGCAGAGGAGCTTCGGCTGGCGCTGCTCCATCTTGTCGCGCCAGCGGCGGAGCGCCTGCTCGGAGCAGATGTCTGCCGGAATCACGGAATCAAAGAAGCGGAACACCCCTTCGCTGCACCAGATGAGGTCGCGGCGGCGGAGTTTCGATTCCACCAGGCGCACGCGTTCGCGCATGTCGGCCAGGTGTTTCAGGTAGGGCGCGGGGGATTTCATTTCACCGGCCATGATTCCGTCGCGAATCATGATTTCGCGGGCGGCGGCGGGGTTGTAACGGGCGTAGCTCACGCGGCGGCCATCGATGATGGTGAGCCCGCCACAGGTCACGCGTTCCCTGGCGTGCACCTGGCCGCTGGCTTTATCCCAGGTGGCATCGTAGGCATGGTGGGCGCAGAGCTGCGGCGCAACCTGCTCCACCCACACCGGGTCGAGCATCGCGGCGCGGCGCATATAGAGGCGGGTGGTTTCCACCAGCTCGGCGCCCATGAGCCATTCTGCGCGCTTCTTGCGCTTGAAGAGCCCGGAACCCGGGAAAATCGAGAAATCGCGCCCGCCTGCGCCGCGGTATACCTTGTCCTCCGGCCTCCAGAAACCGATTTGCAGCGGCGCACCGGCCAGCAGGGCGCGGTGAATCATCTCGGGCGTGGCCTGCTTTGCTTCCTCCGGCAGGGCGGGAATGCGCCAGCGCATGGTGTCCTGCAGGGCAGAGCCCAAATCCTGCACCAGGTTGTGCCATTCGACCATGCGCAGGAAATTGACATAGTTTTTCGTGCACCATTTGCGGAGCTGGTTGCGGCGCAGGCTGCTGCGTTCCTTGAATTCGAGCGTGGCGCGCCAGAGGGTGAGCATGGAGAGGAAGTCGCTGTCCTCGTTTTTCCACTGGGCATGCGCCTGGTCGGCCTGGGTGGCAAAGTCGGCCGGACGCTCGCGCGGGTCCATGATGCTGAGCCCGGCCACAATGACCAGCACCTCGGCCAGCGCTTTTTCGTGCTCGGCTTCCAGCAGCATGCGGCCCAGCCGCGGGTCGAGCGGCAGGCGTGCCAGGCTGCGCCCGGTCTGGGTGAGGTGCTTCTGGCGGTCAATGGCGCCGATTTCGCGCAGGGTCTTGTAGCCTTCATTCACCAGGCGCGGGCTGGGCGGGTCCGGCAGCGGGAATTCGCCCAGCGGCGGCAGTTTCAGATCGGCCATGCGCAGGATGACTCCTGCCAGGGCACTGCGCTTGATTTCCGGGTCGGTAAAGGCATCGCGGTTCCCGAAATCGGTCTCGGAGTACAGGCGGATGCACACGCCCTCGGTCACGCGGCCGCAGCGGCCGGCGCGCTGGCGGGCGCTGGCCTGGGAGATGGGCTCTATCTGCAGCCGCTGAATCTGCCGCCCCGGCAGGTAGCGCGAGATGCGGGCCAGCCCGCTGTCGATGACATAGATGATGCCGGGGATGGTGAGGGAGGTTTCGGCGACGTTGGTGGCGAGCACGATGCGGCGGCGGCCCTTTGCCGGGTGGAAGATGCGCTGCTGCTCGCCCAGCCCCAGGCGGGCAAAGAGGGGGAGGATGTCGGTATGCGGCAGATCCATGCGCTCCAGCTCGGCGGCGCAGTCGCGGATTTCGCGCTCGCCCGGCAGGAAGACCAGCACATCGCCCCGGGCATCGTACTCCGAAAGCCACTGCACGGCGCGGCACACATGGTCGGGCAGTTCTTCCTCGCTGTGGCGCGGGGGCATGTAGTGCATGTCCACGTGGTAGGTGCGGCCTTCCACGTTGATGACGGGAGCTCCGCCGAAGAATTCGGAGAATGCCCCGGCATCCATGGTGGCGGAGGAGATGATGAGCTTGAGCTCCGGCCGCCGCGCCAGCAGGAGCTTCATGTAGCCGAGCAGGAAGTCGATGTTGAGGCTGCGCTCGTGTGCTTCGTCCAGAATGATGGTGTGGTACTGCCGCAAATCCCGGTCGTCCTGGGTCTCGGCCAGCAGAATACCATCGGTCATGAGTTTCAGCCTCGTGTCTGCCCCGGTGCGGTCATCGAAGCGCACCTGGTAGCCCACGTAGCCGCCCAGTTCGCAGCCCACTTCCTCTGCAATGCGGCGCGCTACTGCCACAGCGGCCAGCCTGCGCGGCTGGGTGCAGCCCAGTTTGCCGCGGCGCCTGCCTGCCACCTCCAGCGCAATCTTGGGCAGCTGGGTGGTCTTGCCGGAGCCGGTCTCACCCACGACCACGATGACCTGGTGCTGGCGCAGAGCGGCGGCAATCTCGTCGCGGTGGCGGGAAATGGGTAAATCCGGGTAGCGGAAGCGTGTGGGCTGTTCGTTCATGAATCAGAATTGCTGCACAGCACCACCGGCCAGCCGCGATTGCTCGGCAAGGAACACCATGCGGTGGCCCACGATGCTGGCTTCGAGCGTGGGGCAGCCGGGGGAGGTGGGCTCGCCGCGCAGCAGGGCAATGAAATCGAGCACGATGCTGCGGTCGCCGCCGCCGTGGGCATCTCCCTGCTGGAAGTCAGACATATCAAGCGTGCGCTCTGTGTAGCCACCGGGTGCGGCGGGGTCTATCTGGCGCACATGGAAACGCTCCCGCTCAAAGTCGCCGTATACCTCGCCCCGGGTTCCGGTGATGTGAACCATGCGGCGGGGTGTGCTGGCGCCGCCGTTCATGGTGAAGGTGCCGGTGGCGCCGTTGCGGAAGTTGATGAGCACGGACTGGTGGTCCACGATGTTGATGTTGCAGCGGTAGACGCAGCGGCTGAAGGGGTTTTCCGGCTGGCGGAGGATTTGTTCCTTCTCCGCATCGTCAGCCGGGGAGCAGTTGGTGTCGTGCCACACGTTGTTGGCCCAGCGCATGGGGTGCTCAATATAGAGCCGGCGGGCAGAATAGGGGCAGTCCCGCTCCAGAGGGCAGTTGTTCAGGCAATGCGTGCCTGCGCCTTCCGGGGCTTTTTCTTCCTTGAACTGCAGCACGCTGCCCACGCTGGAGATGGTGGCGGGTTCGTTATCTCCCATGAGCCAGGACATGATGTCTAAATCATGGCTGCATTTGGAAAGCAGCATGCCGGAACCGCAGATTTCCTCCCGCGCATATTTGCCGCGTACAAAGGAAATGGATTCGTGCTGGTAGCCCACCTGGTTCACCATGTGAATGTTGATGACTTCTCCAATGGTGCCCAGTGCGATGACGCGGCGCAGGGAGCGGTAGAAGGGTGTGTAGCGCAGCACATGGCACACCATGACCTTGCGCCCGGTTTCGCGCGCGCAGTCGATGATGAGCTGGCCTTCCTCATCGTTCAGAGCATAGGGCTTTTCGAGCAGCAAATCATAACCATGCCGCAGCAGGGGCAGGGAGGTCTGCACATGCAGGCGGTCCATGGTGCAATTGATGGCTGCATCGGCAAAGCGGGGGATGCTGACAAGTTCCTCCACGCTGCTGAAACAGTGCTCTTCCGGCAGGTCGAACATGAGCTGCGCCTGCCGGACCCGCTCCGGGTTTACATCCACCACGCCCACGATGCTCAGCAGCTCCGGGTTGGTGAGCGCCACGCTGGCATAGATGGAGGCGCGGCCTCCCATGCCCACGATGACGACACGGAGGGGCTGCTGTTTCGGTTCCTGTGCGGCGGTGCTCATGCGTTATTTACCCCAGCGGCGGGTGATGCCGCTGTAGGAATCGATGCGGCGGTCGCGGAAGAAGGGCCAGATGCGGCGGTGCGCTTCAAGGGCTGCCAAGTCAACATCGGCGTAGAGGATGGTGCGTTCCTGCACCGGGGCTTTGGCCACAATCTGGCCGCAGTAGTCGGCCACGAAACTCTGCCCCCAGAAGGTGGTTTCGCCCTCCACCCCGCAGCGGTTCACGGCGCACACATAGCAGCCGTTGGCCACGGCGTGGCCGCGCTGCACGGTTTCCCAGGCGCAGTGCTGGGCGGTGTAGAGTTCTTCCTCTCCGGGAATCCAGCCGATAGCGGTGGGGTAGAACAGAATCTCGGCCCCCTCCATGGCGGTGAGACGGGCTGCTTCCGGATACCACTGGTCCCAGCAGATGAGCACGCCGATGCGCCCGAAGCGGGTCTCAAAGCACTTGTAGCCCAGGTCACCGGGGGTGAAGTAGAATTTTTCCTCGAATCCCGGGTCCTGCGGGATGTGCATCTTGCGGTACATGCCCAGGAAGGCACCGTCGGCATCGATGACCCAGGCGGTGTTGTGGTAGAGCCCGGTGGCGCGTTTCTCGAACCCGGCAGCCACAATGACAACGCCCAGTTCCTTGGCGAGGGCGCAGAGCTCATCCGTCCAGGCACCGGGGATGGGGTCGGCGGTGTTGAAGAGTTCGCAGTCCTGCGTGCGGCAGAAGTATAGCGTGGTGCACATTTCCTGCGTGCAGACAATCTGTGCGCCGCCGGCAGCGGCTTCGCGAATGGCCTGCATCTGGCGTTTCTTGTTCTCGGCGGGGTCGGCTACGGCCTCCTGCTGAATCAGGGCAATCCTCGGCATGGCCGGATGATACCACACATCCGCGCGCGTTGCAAGCCTGTGCCGCGCGCGAAAGTGCGGCATGGTGGTGTTTTTGCCCTTGCTTTTTGTGCAGGTGGGTGGTATGGTGCGGCGCATGGCTACTGATAAGAAAATCACGATGAAGACCAGCAAGGGCGATATTAACCTCACGGTATTCGCTTCCAAGACTCCCATGACCGCTGCCAGTTTCCTGAATCTGGCTAGCAAGGGTTTCTACAATGGTCTGACCTTCCACCGTGTGATTGCTGATTTCATGATTCAGGGTGGTGACCCTGAGGGCACCGGTTGCGGTGGTCCCGGCTATAAGTTTGATGATGAATGCCGCCCTGACCTGAAGTTCACCAAGCCCGGCCTGCTGGCTATGGCTAATGCCGGTCGCACCTGGACGGGGCAGGGCACGAATGGTTCCCAGTTCTTCATCACCCATGTGCCCACTGAGTGGCTGAATGGCAAGCACACCATTTTCGGTGAGGTGCTCTCCGCTGCCGATCAGGATGTGGTGAACGCTGTGCGCCAGGGCGATAAGATTGTTGCCATTGAGATTCACGATGACTGCGCCGACCTCTTCGAGGAACAGGCCCGCAACATTGAGCGCTGGAACAGCATGCTCAGGAAGTAAATGATTTCATCAACGCGCAGGCACTCTCCGCCAGGACGAGTGCCTGCGTTTCTTTAGCTGCTTTCCACCATGGTTTTTGCTGTACAGGAACTGCATATCGAATTCGGCCCGCGCGTGCTGTTCGATTCGCTTTCCTTTGTGGTGGAGCAGGGCGACCGTATTGCCTTTGCCGGGCAGAACGGCGCGGGGAAATCCACCCTCATGAAGTGTATTGTGGGGGCGTTGGAGCCCGACCGCGGAAAGGTGATGCTGCCGAAGCATACCCAGGTGGGCTATCTGCCGCAGGACGGTATCCACATTGCCGGTACGCCGCTGCTGGAGGAGGTGCTGGGCAGTGTGGGCAATATTGTGGAGCTGCAGCAGGTGGTGGATGAGCTTTCTGCCGATTTGCAAAAAATGGATTCTGCCAGCCCGGAGTACAAGGATACGCTGGAGGAAATCGGGCGTCTGGAGCTGATTCTGCTGGACCGCGATGCAACGCGTCTCCGCCCGCGTACGGAATCGATTCTGCGCGGTCTGGGTTTTGCTGATAAGGATTTTACCCGCGATTGCGGCGAGTTTTCCGGTGGCTGGCAAATGCGCATTGCGTTGGCAAAACTGCTGCTGCAGGAGCCGGAGGTACTGCTGCTGGACGAACCGACCAACCACCTGGACCTGCAGAGTCAGCGCTGGTTGGAGCAGAGCCTGCGCACTTACCGCGGGGCGATCTGCATCATCAGCCACGATGTGGCGCTGCTGGATAATCTGGTGACGCGCACGATTGCGTTCCACCACGGCCGCGCAGAGGAATATGCCGGTAATTTCTCTTTCTACCTGAAGGAGAGCAAGCTGCGCAAGGAAGTGCTGCTGCGCCAGGCGAAGGCCCAGCAGCGCGAGATTGCCAAGACGCAGGAGTTTATTGATCGTTTCCGCGCCAAGGCCACCAAGGCCACGCAGGTGCAGAGCCGTATCAAACAGCTGGAGAAGGTGGAGCTGATTGAGGTGGAAGATGATGATGCGGTGATGAGTTTCCACTTCCCGCCGCCTCCGCCCGGAGGGCACACGGTGGTGAAGCTGGAGAAAGCCCGCAAGGCCTACGGCCCTATCACGCTGCTGGATGGCTATGATTTCACCATGGCCAAGGGAGACCGCATTGCCATTGTGGGCGTGAACGGCAGTGGTAAATCAACCTTTACCCGCCTGATTTCCGGCACGGAGGAGCCGGATGCCGGTACATTTGCTTTCGGTCACCACACGCAGGTGGCGTTTTTCTCCCAGACGCATGCCGATGTGCTGAACAACGAGCAGACGGTGCTGGAGTGTGTGGAAGCGGCGGCCAGCCGCGAAACCCGGCCCATGGTGCGCAATATTCTGGGCTGTTTCCTGTTCCGTGGGGATGATGTGTTCAAGAAAATCGGGGTGCTTTCCGGCGGTGAACGCTCGCGTGTGGCGCTGGTGTGCATGCTGCTGAAACCGGCGAATTTCCTGATTATGGACGAACCGACCAACCACCTGGACTTCCAGAGCCAGGATGTGTTGCAGCGCGCCCTGCTGGAATACCCCGGGTCGTACTGCATTGTGTCGCACAACCGCCAGTTCCTGGATCCCATCGTGAATAAGGTGCTGGAGTTCCGCCTGGGGCATGCGCCGCGTCTGTTCTATGGCAATGTGAGTGCGTATCTGGAAACAGTGGAGGCGGAGGAACGCCGCGCTAAGGAAATGGCGCAGCAGCAGGCCGCTGCTACGCCAGCCGCACAGGTGCAGGCCGGGGGAAACCGCAAGGACGCCCGCCGCGCCCGCGAGATGGCCCGCCAGCAGCGCAACAAGATTCTGAAACCGCTGCAGCAGGAGCTGGAGCAGGTTACTGATATTCCATGAGTAATGCTTTCTTTCTTAAGTAATTTAACCAAGCCGTCTTTTACATTTACCGAGGCCATTCCGACAATACCGAAGCACTC
>JAFNWZ010000142.1 GCA_017379255.1 Akkermansia sp.
ACATTACAGATATTTGTCCATTCTCGGTTCTTGCGTTATTCAATAAGGGGCTTACCGATGAAAACCGCAAAGCCCTTCTCTCCGCTTTTATTAAGCACTTTGGTTTGAATCTTCCTTGTCCGGATTCGTTTGATGGCATACCTGTTCTTACTCCTCAGATGGCAACATTCTACTGGTTTACAGGCAGAGGAGAACATGACATCGACAATCTTTGGGAGATATATGAAGTCGCCATACAATTTGCAGAATCCCCCACCTCTGAGAACCACGCTAAGTTCTGCAGTCTATACGACACCTGCCAGACCCAGAAAGGAGTGAAGTGGAATCTCAGCATGGGGTTCTATTGGATACGCCCACTACACTACCTGAGTCTGGATGGACGAAACCGCTGGTATATTGAAACCTCAAACGAGTTTCCGTCCCACTTATCGGAACAAGTAAGAGAGAAGCGCCTCATTGTCCCCAGCGCTGAAGAATATCTCCAGATTACAACCGATGCTATTAAGCATATCCAGAAGGGGCATTTACCCTATTCTGATCTGGTTGAGCTATCTTATCACGCGTGGATAAAATCAGAAGAAGAAAATGAAAGAATACGCCAGACGACAAAGAGTATACGCGTTACTCGTGCTGATGGGAAATGTCACGCGGATATAGACATTTCAAAGGAAGAATGGTCTGACATGCTTCAGAACGAAGAAATCTTCTATCCTGAAGCTATGCAGATGGTGCGGGCTTGGTACAAGCGGGAAGGACACCAGGCAAGCACCAAGGAAATCATGAGTATCACACATCCCGAGTATAAGGGGACACCATACAACGGAGTAGTTACATCTCTCGGCAAACGCATTGTCAAGCACCTCAATCGGTTTAAGGTTGTAGATGAAGCAGGTAAAGCCACCTATTGGTGCATACCGTTTGAGGGATGGCATGGTGACAATGGCAATTTCATCTGGAAATTAAGACGTGAATTGACTGAAGCTATTGCAGAACTCGACTTGGAGGAGGATACAGAAACAGATTCGTTGACAGCAGCGGAAGAACCTTTTGAAGCTCCCCATGTTGAAGCCTATTCTACAGCTGATTTCCTGAATGAGGTCTTTATCTCTGCCGAAAAGTATCAGGAATTGCGCAGCAAACTGCTGCATAAGAAGAACATCATTCTCCAAGGCGCTCCCGGAGTCGGCAAAACCTTTATTTCCAAGCGTCTTGCCTGGTCCATTATAGGCGAGAAGAACCACAGCCGAGTCATGATGATACAGTTCCACCAGAGCTATGGTTACGAGGACTTTATCATGGGATACCGTCCGAGCAAAGATGGTTTTGAGCTCAAAACCGGACCCTTCTATAACTTCTGCAAAAAAGCGACCGAAGATAAAGAGCACCCATATTTCTTCATCATCGATGAGATTAACCGTGGCAACCTCAGTAAAATATTTGGGGAGCTCTTTATGCTCATGGAAAGTGACAAACGAGGAGAATCTTTAAACCTCCTTTATACAGGCGAGCAATTTTCTATTCCCGACAACCTGCATATCATCGGCATGATGAACACGGCAGACAGAAGCCTCGCCATGCTAGACTATGCACTTCGTCGTAGATTTGCATTCTTTGAGCTCGCCCCTGCGTTCGAATCCGAAGGGTTTAGAAAATTCTCGGAATCTACAAACAATACCAAGTTCAGCAAGTTACTCAATACAGTTACACTTTTGAACGAAGAGATTGAACGGGATGAAGCCTTGGGCCGAGGATTCCGAATTGGCCACAGTTACTTCTGCACTACTGATGCCGTTACAGACGCATGGTTGCATTCTGTTGTACATTATGAATTGATTCCCCTGCTTGAGGAGTATTGGTTCGATTCTCAGGAAACGCTTGAAACCTGGAAATTAAGTCTGCTGAACAGTATTCAATGATACCCATCCGCAACGTATACCACATGCTTGCCTACGCCTTTCAGAAATTGAAAGGAGG
>JAFNWZ010000143.1 GCA_017379255.1 Akkermansia sp.
CTGCAAGGTAGCATGATTACCTTCCACGCGTATGTCCATATCGCCCTCCACCCCGGCGTTATCCTTGAATATCTGCAACGCAGTCATCGAATCCACCGTCAGGGTATTATTCTCACCCGTGAAGACGTTGAAATCATTGATAGCGGCATAGCCCATGTACTTCGAGTCCTCTTCCGAGGTCTTCGCGGTATCCGGGTCAATCAGATGGTTGTTGAAGGTGAGGTGCACATCGCTGCCTTTCATATCACCCAGCAGCTGGATGATGTGCGAGTGCTCATACTTGCCGAATACATCATTCCCCTTGTTGTACTCATCCCGCAGATGCGGGTCAATGGCGTAGTTGCGGGTGTTCACCGTGACGGCTGCGCCGCTGGCGTAGTCGATGGGCTTGATGGTGTACCAGTCCTCCCGTGCAGAAAGCGTAGCGCCATTTTCCAGGCGCACAAAGGCCGCGCCGTCCACACCGGGCTTGAGTTCTTCCCATGCGTCCTGCTTCCTGCCTTCTTCTGCAAAAGTGGTGTTCATGGCCAGAATACCGCCTGCGCCCACGGCCAGGGCATGCGCGCGGTTCGGGTCAGCGGCACCCACCAGCACGCGCTTACCATCGCCGGAAGCAATCTCGTGAGCCACCAGGGCCTCCGTCACCACGAACTTGCCCCCCTGCACCTCCAGGCGGTTCAACCAGGCCCGGCGCACCTCCTGCGTGGTACTGTCACCCTGTTTCACCACATTCAACGAACCTTCACCAATGGCGCCGTAGTGGTGCTGGGTGGTACCCTGCTGGTTTTCAGAATAGCCGCCGTAGTTCACCGCCACCTGGAAATCACCATAGCCGAGCACACCCTCGTACTTACCATTGCGCGTACCGGTGAGCTGCAGGGTGGCGGCGTTGTGCCTGCTCATGTTGAGCACACTGGAACTGCCGCCCTCAGTCTCAATCGTACCGTTGATACTGTTAAGCTCGCAGATTTCGCCGTTGGACATCACGTCCAGCGCCACTACCGTGCGCAGCGTACCGTCCTTCACGCTCAAATCCATGGTAGCGTTGGTCCAGTCAGCGCCATCATCCGACTTGCTGGTACTCATGATATCCAGCTGCACACTGCCGCCGCCGTGCACTGACTGCCCCCACTCATGACCGCACATCGTCACGGTGCCGTAGAATGCGCCGGGGTCAAGCACCTTGAA
Source organism: Akkermansia sp. (assembly GCA_017379255.1). GTDB lineage: Bacteria > Verrucomicrobiota > Verrucomicrobiia > Verrucomicrobiales > Akkermansiaceae > Akkermansia. The sequence goes on from JAFNWZ010000143.1 coordinate 1,189, forward strand.
CACGCCGTAGTTGTAGCGGTCCAGATCCAGAATTTCACCGCTGGTGGTGTAGTAGTTACCTTCAGCATCCCTGATATACTCCTGACTGTCCTCATCCTTCGCTGCGTACAGCTCAATCGTGCGCTTTGCTGCTTCATCCCGGGATAAGTTCACGCCCGTGAGCTGGAGCACCGTATCAGACTCACCCTCCAGCTTGCGCAGAATAAGCTTCTTGTCACCGCTGTTCACCAGGTGGCCGTCAATTTCCGAGCTGTAGGAATCATCGTCCGGGTTCACATACACATTCACCACCACCTTGTTGTTGATAGTCGTGGTGGCCATGGCCTTACCCATGGCAAGGTTGCTCTCCTCGTGGTAGTTGCCGGGGAAATCGGCATCATCGAAGTCACCCTGCAGATACGCGCCGTTCATCAGCGTGATGGTGCAATCCTGACCGGTGAGGGCACCATCCTTATACACGCCACCCAGCGCATTCACATGCTGCATGACCATCGTACCGCCCTGCAGGATGGAACCACCCGTATAACTGTTATCCAGGGCCATGATGGTGGTGCCTGCACCGGTCTTGTGGAGCATGGTCTTCCAGCTGGTATCAAAGCCCATGCGCTCCAATTCCTCCCAGCTGGCGTCGCGGATTGAGCCGCCAAGCCCCTCTGTGGTGTAGAAATAGTAGTTGGTGTCGTCCACCTGCTGCTCCTGGGTCAGCACACCATCAGTATACTCATTGTAATTGGCGTTAATCATCACAATGAACGGGGCCACTTCCCCATTCACCTTCACCGCCTGATACTCCCGGCCGGTTACATCGTAGCCATCGATACTGAAATCATCCACAAACAGCGGATTATCCTTGGTGTTCTCCACCAGCGTGCCTGGCTGCGGCTTGTTTATTTCCACATTGACGGTCTGGTCACTTCCCAGATAGACATCTTCCGCCCACTTAATGGGAGTATACAGATTACCGAACAGCACCACATGACCATTGCGGAAGCTGCGGTTTTCCTTCCAGTGATAATCGGTATCACTCCATTTGCCCGTATCTTCATCCGGGAATTCGGGCATTGCGCTTGAATCGGCAGACCAGGTGTAGTCATTCCCTGTCAGCCCCACCATACCGGACCAGGTGCGGCGGGGGTCGCCCGTCACCGTCATCACCAGGTAGTCATTAACAGCCGTCGAAGTATCTGCATCCCCGGGCTTGGAGGAACCCTCGGCCTGCACCGTATACAGCGTACCGAAATAACCATAACCCAGCGTCACCGTACGGGTGCCGAATGCATCCACAGCGCTGCTGCCATCCACCAGAATCGAATCGGCCCGGGCAAGGTAGTATTTCTCACCCAGCTGGAAGCTGGTATTTTCAAAGGAAAGGGTAATCGCCTGTCCCGAGCTCAGGCTCAGCGTGCCGTCCACATCCAGCAGCGGGGTGATATTCCCCACATTCGCACCGGTCTTCTCCGCAATATCCAGCGAATCGGGAGTTGTATTCACCAGGAAGGTCAGCGTGGACTTATCGGACATGGTGATATTACCCTCCACCCAGGCTGTCGA
>JAFNWZ010000144.1 GCA_017379255.1 Akkermansia sp.
CAGTTCCAGAGTACCCAGTACATTTACCGTCCCCCGGACTACGCCGCTGGCATCGGTTTTTACGTTCAGAATAAGGGTAGCACCTTCACATACGGTAGTACTACCGGTATATTGCTGCTGCGTATCAAAACTCCACACCCCGCTCTCGACAACCAGATCCTGATTACCGGTCCAAGGTGTCTGAACATGGTACTCCCCTTCGCCTTTCAGGAGAATGACATTGCTTACCACATTACCAATCTCAACATTATCTGCGGCTGTATATCCAGCATTCTGTCCATTCAGGCAAAGGCGGCCCACAGTAACATTATCCAAATTCACGTGAGCCTCATTCGCTTCCAGCTCCGGCAGGGTGATATTGTTGAGTGTCAGCTCCGTTTCGGTCTGCAGGCCGTATCCCGTAATGGTGATACCACCCTCCGGCGCGGTGATGGTTACGGAAGAACTGGCGGAAATCACCGGCAATGCAGACAAAAGCTCCAGCGTGGCACCTGAAAGCGATTCGTCAATTTCAATGCGGAAATCTTTTCCACTCTGCCCTAAGTTACCGAGGAGAAGGAACGCATTACGCAAAGAACCGGGGCCGGAATCGGCAGCGGTGGATACACGAATAATACATTCCTCTCCCGACATTGTGTAATCATCAATTCTGACACACTGGGCATTCTCACCCAGGCTGGACAGTAATAACGCCAGGTTATTACTTCCCCAGGTATTACCGGAAAGATTAATAGTCTTTCCCTCACCCACATCGGTAAGCTCAATAGTTGCACCACTGAAATCATTTCCGGTGAGAGAAACATCTGCATCCAGAGAAAGCGTCAGGGTTCCGATACCAGAGCACCCGGAAATGACGGCAGAAGTTTCGGGATGAACTGTAACATTCCGACCAGATAAATCACAATCATTGAGCACCACCCCGCCTTTACATACGATGTTACACTCCACTTTCACATCTTCCAGCGTAGCCTGACAATCAGCATCAACCCACAAGTTCTGATTGGAAGCTGTCGTCAATGTTCCTCCGGTCATGAGCAGCACCCCTCCCTCCAGGACATCCACCTTGCGCATGTCAACATTGCTGTTCACAAGCACCGCACGACCACCATTCTGAATCTTGAAATAAGGTCTGGAACTCGTGGTAATCACATCGAGAGCCTCGGAGTTCTCTGCATATAACTCCCCTTCCACAAATAAACCACAATCTGCACTTGAGCTTTCCATGCGCAGGCATACTCCCTCTGCCAGTGTCACGACCGTATTCTGGGGAATCGTCAGAACAGAGACTCCGTTCTGATATCCGCCAGACATGCTTTCCGGCAGTAAAGGCAGAGTCACATTTCCTCCAGAAGCAAACCCATGCATTACAACACATGCATCCTGAGCCTGTGCTGTGATGCCGGAAACGTCGAGTTCTCCCTGCCAATTACGAAGATGAATGGCCTGCTGGTTTGTCAGAGCAATTCCCTGCCCGGAAATAGAACCTGATGAAGCAAGAACCAGCTCCGGCAGAGTGATATTGTTGAGTGTCAGCTCCGTTTCGGTCTGCAGACCGTATCCCGTAATAGTGATACCACCCTCCGGCGCACTGATTGTTATGACAGCAGAACCAGAAAGCACCGGCAATGCAGACAAAAGCTCCAGTGTGCCACCTGCAAGAGAATCATCAAATACAAGAGTGATGTTCCCATCGGTTATGTTCATTGTGCTGATAAGCTCCAACGCGCCACGCAAAGAACCATTCCCGGAATCAGCTAGGGAGGATATGGATATGTTAAGCGTGGGAGTAGAAACTTCCGGAGTAGATACGTTGAGATCGGACATAGGTATTTTTCAAGGTGGAGGTTAAGCAAAATCCCCCATTGAAGGGGGAATGATAAAGTTTTATTAAAGAAATAAGGAGTGAAACACTTACATCTCGCGGCGGCGGCGAGCGGCAAGGGCGGCCAGAGCCAGCAGGGAAAGAGTAGCCGTTGCGGGTTCGGGCACCACCAGGGAAGACTGCTGCATCTCCACCAGCAGGCCTGTGCTGCCCTGCGTCCAGGATACAATGGTCAGCCCGGTGGAGGTATCTCCCAGAGAGCCCGTGGTCAGGGTCAGGCTGGCACCATCTGCCACAGACACTTCCTTCAGCTCCACGGTGAACTCTACTTCCATTTCTGCAAGCTGCTCACCCGTAATGCCCAAGGTAAGGGTAGCACCATCTGCCAGGGTCACGCCGGACAACTGGGTCGATACCCAGGCTGCGCCATCGTACGTCAGCCCGCCCAGCAGCAGGCTGTTTTCACCGCTGAGAGTGGCAGAGCCTGCATGGATGAAGGAATCCGCATCCAGAGAGACGCCGGTAATCGAGCATCCGGAAGCAGTAATGGAGAGGCCGGCCCCCTGCAGGGAGATGTCAGACACGGTGTAATTCTTAGTCATCACGCCGACAAAGCCGCCACTGATGAGGCCGGAAGTTCCTTCTTCCAGCGCGCTGAGCTCTGTCAGGGTAACGCTCACATTAGAAAGCGACATTTCCGTACCCTCTGCATTGACATCCAGCGCATTCATGGCGTTCGGGTTTGCGCGCAGCATCAGGCTGTTATCCTGAATCTGCAAACCAGCACCAGATGACACGCTGAGCGCGGAGGCGTTCACTTCCGTCTTGACCTGCAGCTCGCCTGTCTGGACATCGATCAAGGCATCAAAATACGAATAGTCAGCAGTAACGTCCAAACCACCCAGCACGGCAGTTCCCTGCCCTTGCTTGATCAATTGAACATTATAGCCAGAGCTCTCCACGCCACTGCCGAGAACAATCGTCTCACCCTCACCCGCGTTCAGAACAAGAGTCGCATCGTCTGCAAGATACACATCATTGGCAATGCCACCCTGGAGGTCCTCAAAATCCTCCACAAACTCGTAGTTATCATAGAAAGTGGAATTGCCCTTGATTTCGAAGGTAGCCCCCTCGCCCACATAAACAGCGCCACCAACATCTACCGTACCACCGGAGTGCACCGTGACATCCGTCACGGTCACATGCTCACCCGGGGCTACAGCCAGAAGGCCGCCTTCTACATCATTTGTATAGTTTTTGTACTCACCGGGCTCCAAGGCAGAAGCGTACCCGGCAGAGGCGAGAGCTAGAAGGAAGATTGTCTTTTTCATTGTTTTTTGTCAGAAGCTATTGATATTCAGAGACAGGCACAGCTATACATATACTCCACCATGCCTGATGTTATTCAACTATACAACACAGGCTCCCCGCAAGTCAAGACAACAATCTGTTTTAACTTAAATATTTATTAAATCTAATTACTGAGAAAAAATAAAACAGCTTACGCAGGAACAAAACTGGGACCTGGACCATGGAAGCAGGCCTTTTCCTACCCAGCGGGGGGAGGTGACGTGGTATTTTTCAGTAGCCAGGGCGGGTCATTCTGCCCGGCATGACGATTACCATGTACGGTCAGACCGGTTCGCCGGCGTAAGTGATACGGCCGCCCTCTGCGCCGGAGCCGGGGCCGAGCTCCACAAGATAATCCGCGCGGGACAAGATGCCCTGGTTATGCTCAATGCAGAGAATGGTATGACCAGCCGCGCGCAGGCGGAAGATGGCACGCAGCAGGAGCTCCAGCTCATTGAAATGCAAACCGGTACTGGGTTCATCGAGCACCAGCAGCAGGTTCTCCCCCGGGCGGCTGCTGCGTTTCGGGGCAGCTTTGGCCAGGTAGGTAGCCAGTTTCACGCGCTGGGATTCGCCGCCGGAAAGGGTGGTCACAGAGCGGTCGAGCGGCAGGTAGCCCAGCCCCAGTTCTTGCAGCGCTTTCAAAATAGCCGCGGCCTGCGGCACGGCGGCAAAGAATTCCACAGCTTCGTCCACCGTCTGCGCCAGCGCCTGGGCAATGGATTTGCCGCGCCAGGTCACTTCCAGCGTTTCGCGGTTATAGCGCGCGCCGTGGCAGGCATCGCATTCGGTATACAAATCAGCCAGGAAATTCATATCCACCTGCAGGCGGCCTGTGCCGCCGCAGCGCTCGCAACGGCCGCCGCGGGCATTCAGCGAGAAGCGGGCTGCCGTATACCCGCGCTGGCGGGAAAGCGGCAGCGCTGCATACAGCGGGCGCAGCACATCCAGCAGTCCGGTGGCGGTAGCGGGGGTGGAGCGGGGAGATGAGCCCAGCGGGCTCTGGTCTACCAGTACAGCACGGGTGATGGCATCGCCCCCCTGCACCCTGCCCTCTTTCATGGCGGGCAGCAGGCATTCGTGCACCAGCGTGCTCTTGCCTGAGCCGCCCGGCCCGGAAAGGCAGGTGAACGCCCCCAGCGGGAAGCGGAATTCCACATTCTGCAGGTTGCGGGCACTGGCCTGCGGCAGGGTAAGCCAGCGGCAGGCTGCCAGGTTGCGGGGCTCCACGGCTGGCAAGCTCCTGCGCCCGGCCAGCCAGGCACCGGTGGGGGAATCCTCGTTCTTCAGAAAATCATCATACGAACCCTCTGCCAGCACCAGACCACCCGCCGGGCCGCTGCCGGGCCCCATTTCCACCAGCCAGTCGCAGGCCTGCAGCAGCTGCGGGTCATGCTCCACCACCAGGATGGTATTTCCCTTATCGCGCAGGCGTTGCAGCGCGGATATCAGCTTTTCCGTCTCTCTGGGGTGCAGGCCTATGGTGGGTTCATCCAGGATATACAGCACGCCGGAAAGCCCACCGCCAATCTGCCCGGCCAGGCGGGCGCGCTGCAGCTCGCCACCGGAGAGCGTATTGGCCGCGCGGGAGAGGGTCAGATAGCCCAGTCCGAGTTCCAGCAGGCAATCCAGCCGTTGGCGCAGGCTTCCCAGGGCGGAGGACAGGGCATCGCGGTACGCAGGGGGCACCACCAGTTGCTCCAGCAGCGCTCGGTTTTCCTGCACCGGGAGTTCGCAGAACGCACCCAGGCTCAGCTCCTGCCCGGCAAAATCCAGGGTAACGGCCAGTGCGGTGGGGTTCAGGCGCATGCCTTTGCAAGCCGGGCAGATGCACAGCCCGCCATTTTTTCCCTCCACGGTACCCAGGCCGTTGCATTCCGGGCAAGCGCCGTGTGATGAGAAGTGAGAGAATAAGCCCGGAGTCAGATCCGGCAGGGTGAAGCCGGTCTCTGCATTGCGGTAGCGGGTGTGGTAGCACTGCAGCTCCGGCTCGCCGCCGCGCGGCTGCACCAGGGCTCGCAATTCATCCGGCCAGAGCCGCAGAGCCGCCTGCACCGAGTCCGCCACGCGGGAATCGACGCCCTCCCGCAGCACAATGCGGTCCACCACCAGCTCACAAATAGCACCGGGTGCCGGCGGGGTCTGTTCCAAATCATCCAGTTCGCAGATTTCGCCCGCCACGCGCACGCGCAGATAGCCCATTTTGCGCAGCATCAGGATATCGCTCTCCGGGTTCTGACCAAAGGCGGGAGAGAGGGGCGCCAGCAGCGTGAGCCGCGTATTTTCCGGCAGTTCGCAAAGCGCCGTTGTGATTTCCTCCGGGCTCAGCCGCGTCAGGCGTTCACCTGTTGCCGGGTCATGCGGCACACCAATAGCGGCGTAAAGGATACGCAGGTAATCCAGCGTTTCAGTAAGCGAACCCAGAACCGTGCGGGATTGCCCGCCGGGCAGGTGCTGCTCCAGGCAGAGTGCCGGAGGCAGGCCCTCAATGCTTTCCACATGCGGCTTTTCCGGGCGGGCCAGCAGACGGCGCGCCCCGGCCGATAAACAATCCAGAAAACGGCGGCGCGATTCCGCAAAGAGGGTATCGTATGCCAGTGTGCTCTTGCCCGAACCGCTGGAGCCCATGAGCGCAATCAGCTTCCCGCCCGGCAGATTCAGGTTAATATGCCGCAGGGTGTTCTGGCTGGCGCCTGTAACGCGGATATCCATACAACGCAGGCTGTATCAGAACCGGCTCTGGTCATCAAAGCGGCCACCGGGGTCCACCACTACATCCGCCGCCTTGCATACGCCCTCGTATGCACCGCTGCGGTAGACATGCAGCTGCCCCTTGCACTGCAAACGGCCTTTCAGGCGGCCGTATATCTCCACCTGCTCTGCCGCGGCGCCCACGGTCAGTTCCACTTCTGCCCCTTTGTCCACCACCAGTTTTCCGGCGCTCACCGCGCCATCGAGCACCATGGAGGTGTTCAGGCTCAGTGTGCCCGTGCAGCGGAATGAACCGGAAACGCGGCCATCCACGTCCATATTGCTGCACACCACTGATAAGTGGGAAAGCACCGTGGCAGAGGGCACATACACATTGCCCAGGGTGCGCACCGTCAGGCGGCGGGACCCCGGGCGTATCTCCACATCGGCCATGTTGAGGTGCGTGTGGCAGTGCAGGCAGTTGGCGGATAAGGCAGCCGAGGGCACGCGGCTGCTCTGACCGCATTCGTAGCAGATAATCTCGCGCATCGGCACCTGCACGCGCTCACCCTCGGGACGAAACGAGGTGAGCGCAACCCGGCGGTCGCGCTCACCTGCAGGTAACAGGCCGGAGACAGTCGGAACAACAAGCGGTTCTGTCCTGAACTCCGGCATGGTCAATACGAATGGCTATTTAGCCCAGAAGGTTCAGGCTGGAATCGGCCTCGCTCTTCGGAGCACGGGCGGCAGCCTTCTTCGGGGCGGGGGTGGCAACGGCAGGCACCACGGCGGGGTTACCCACGCGGCACATGCCCACAAACACGGCACCTTCCTGAATGGAAATCTTGGCAGCCGTCACATCGCCCACCACCTCGGCGGTGGCGGCCAGTTCCACGCGGTCTGTCACCACGATATCGCCCACCACCTTACCGTGGATGATGGCGCTCTGTGTACGCACAGCCACCTTGTTCTTCTCGCCAGCCTGGATGCTGGCGTTGGCACCCACGGTCAGTACACCGTCGGAGGTGATTTCACCTTCCACGGAGCCGTCCACGAGCAAATCATCGGTGAAACGCAGCGTACCCACCACGGATACGTCATAATTCAGCACGTTGCGGGTAGGGCCGGAAGCCGGCATGGCTGCACCGGTATCAAAGGGGGAAGCGGTTGTCTCCTCGGCACCGAAATAGCCGGCGTCGGAGGCTGCGGGTTGCTGCACGGGAGCTGCCCATTCATCAGGCACATCATTTTCTGCAAAGGGGGAGCCTCCAGTGGGAGCAGCGGGTTTCTGAGGGTATTTGAACATAATATTTTAAAAGTAAATGTTTTAGAAAAGTTTTCACGCGCCCGTTCCGGCGCTGGTTATATGGTACATTTTTATACCGCTTTTGTCGATATGAAAATTTGTCAGATGAGGAATTTCCTATTTTTTCCACCTCACACCTCGGCGGTGTAGATGGAGGCAATCCCCATGCTCAGGGGACGGCAGACAGGATTGCGGAATCCGGCACGGCGCATCAACTCACAGAAAGCAGCACCGCGGGGGAAAGCCTCGATACTTTCGCCCAGGTAGTCGTATGCCCCGCTGTTACCCGTGAGCCAGCCGGCAATGCGCGGCAGCACATGGTGCAGATAAAGCCGGTACGGCAAGGCAAATATGTTTTCCGGCATGCTGAAATCCAGCACAAGCAGATGCCCACCCGGTCGCAGGATGCGCCGCCACTCCTGCAGGGCTTTTTCATAGTCTGCCATATTGCGCAACCCGAACGCCACCGTGGCTGCATCATAGCTTGCACCAGCCAGCGGCAGATTCATGGCATCGGCCTCCAGCACATTCTGCAATCCGCGACGCACAGCCACATCCAGCATCGGGCGGCAGAAATCCGTGCCCAGCACTTCCATTTCCGGGAACGCCTTTTTGAGCGCCAGTGCCAGGTCACCCGTACCAGTGGCAATATCAAGCAGATTGGCGGGTTTCCACTCAGCAACCATTTCCACCACCCGCGCCCGCCACAGGATATCGGTTCCCATGGAGAGCACGTGGTTGGCGGTCACATAGCGTTCGGCTATGGACGAAAAAGCAGCGTGTACGTAGGCTGGGTCAGGCATGGCTTACTTGATATGCGCCAGCAGCGCATCGGCAAAAGCCGTGGTGCTCACCGCCGTGCTGCCGGGAATCATCTCGGCCAGGTCGGCGGTCACGGTCTTATCGGCAATCGCCCCTTCAATCGCGGTCACGATGCGGTCGGCAGCTTCCGTCCAACCCATGTAGCGCAGCATCATCTCGGCAGACAGCAGGAAGGAACAAGGATTCACCTTATCCAGACCAGCCAGCTTGGGAGCAGTGCCGTGCGTAGCTTCGAACACGGCGTGCCCCGTGCGGTAGTTGATGTTGGCACCCGGGGCAATACCGATGCCGCCCACCTGGGCAGCCAGGGCATCGGAGCAGTAGTCGCCGTTCAGGTTCAGCGTGGCCACCACGGAATGCTCCTGCGGATGGATGAGGATTTCCTGCAGGAAGGCATCGCAGATGCAATCCTTGATGATGATGCCGTTGGGCAGCTTGCACCAGGGGCCATCGCCGATGGGTTCGGCACCGAACTCACGCCGGGCCAGGCCATAGCCCCAGTCGCGGAAGCCGCCCTCGGTGAACTTCATGATATTGCCCTTGTGCACCAGGGTCACATACGGGCGGTTTGTTTCAATGGCGTACTGAATGGCCGAACGCACCAGACGCTCCGTGCCTTCCTTCGATACGGGCTTGATGCCGAAACCGGAGGTCTGCGGGAAACGCACCTTATTGGCGCGCTGCGGGAATTCGGTAGAAAGCCAGTCAAAGAATTTCTCAGCTTCCGGCGTGCCGCATTCGAACTCGATGCCGGCGTAGATATCTTCCGTATTCTCGCGGAAGATGACCATATCCACCTTCTCCGGAGCTTTCACCGGGGTTTCGATACCCTGGAAGTAGCGCACCGGGCGCACGCAGCAATAAAGGTCAAGCCCCTGGCGCAGCGCCACGTTGAGCGAACGGATACCCTTGCCCACCGGAGTGGTCAGCGGCCCCTTGATACCCACCAGCAGAGTACGGAAAGCATCCATGGTCTCGTTGGGCAACCAGGTACCTACCGTATCAAAAGCTTTTTGCCCGGCCAGCACCTCCTGCCACACAAGGGCGCGGTTGTCGCCGTAGGCGGCGCACACGGCGGCATCAATCACGCGCTTGGCGGCGCGCCAGATATCCGGGCCGGAGCCGTCGCCGATGATATGGGGGATGATGGGGAAATCAGGCACATTCAGCCCCTGCCCCGTCATGGTAATGGGTGTTCCTTCGCTCATAATCAGATTGTCAATAAAAATTATTCCTCCTCAGCAGAAGCCTCGGCAGCTGGCCTGGCATCTTCTTTCTCTGTTCCGTCACTGTTTGCCATGGAGCAGAACGCAAACACCGCCCCCAGCAGCAGCGGGGGCAGAATCCAGAACAGAATACCGTCGCGCTCACTGTCGCGACGCGTCTTGATGGGTGTATGATAACCGGCCATAAGCGTACTTTGTGCGGGTATTGTAGCACATTCTTTTCTGAATGCAACCAGAAAGAGCATCAGTCTCCCTGCGGTGCTGTTGCATCTGGCAGGGTCAGGAAAACATAAGTCCCGTCTTCCCACTCCATCCGCAACCAGCAGACATTTTCCTCTTCATCCTCGTATTCCTCAGCTTCGAGCATTTCGCCAGGGAATCCGGTAACCGGAGTCAAGTCCTCCACGTAGAGGATATGCTCGGTATCGACCGCCTCATCATCATACCCCATCTGTACCGCCCAGGCAAACACACCGAACAATATCACCGGCACAGAAAGAAGACTGACAATCACCGCCATCACACGCCCACGCTGCGATACCCTCACCGGCGCCGGCAGAGTGGAAGGCGGCGGCATATCCTTACCGATGGAAAGCAAGCCACCGGAGCGCATCAGGTAAATATAGGAGTGAGCTGTTTCCAGCGCACCTTCCACCTGGCTCTGAGAAATGAGCGTCCACAAATTTCCGGGCGAGTTCACGAGCGCATGCCCGCGCCGCAAATGCACTTCGACGGATTCCTCCCGCTGAATCCATTTCTTCAACCTGTACCCCGGATGCCAGAATGCATACAGACAGCGGAACACGTAGTAGAAGGAGAACACCGCCACCGCAATCATCCACCATTCATCAAGCATCAGGTAACACCACACCAGAATCAATCCGGCAGCCAGCATCACCGGCGCGAGCAGCAGGCAGACCCACGGCGCTTTCGGATACAACCGCCGCATCAGCACATCTGCATCTTCCCGTCTCGAAACCGGATTCGTCATCCGTGTACGCGGTGATTCGCTGCAGTATTCCTCCGGAGGGGCTATCTGCATCCCGGCGGGCACATCCTTCCCGGCATGTTCCCGGCAGAACTTCAGCATCTCCACCAGTCTCTCCGGTTTCACCCCCGCCACGGGCAGGAGCAGCGGCATGCCGCTCTTCAACGCCACGTGCATCATGCCACCGGCCACGGATACTTTTTCAATACTATGCCAGGGGATATACGTCCTGCTTTCGCGTGCGGGAGTCTCCGTCATCATGCCGCGCTCCGTCAGAGTCACAAAAACATCACCCGCCAGCTGCTGCTGCCGCTTCAATGTCCGCATCATACTGGCCGCACGAATCATCGTCGATATCAGGGTCAGCCCGAATGCAATGAGCAGCACCTCCAACACGATATCTGGGTGCATCAGATAGAGGATAACCGCTGCAATCAGGAACACACGCAGGCCATACGCCACCGCCACCACGGCAAAAATCTGCCACCAGGAACTTGTCTGATTCGAACTCAGTTTATAGACCATGGCGGCATTATAGCACCAGAAAGCGCCCCGTAACAAGCAAAATTCGACAACCGCTGATTCGCTGGTTTTCAGGCCTTCCAAAGCGGGTGTTTAGCCGCCCATTTGCAGCCATTCCGCGCAGCAAATCATAGATTTCACATATTATATTTCTTAACAGTTCATCGTCATATTTACATCCATATAATAAACCGGTATTTATCGGTATATAAAACAGGCATTCCACCCCTCTTTGCAGATATATCATTACACCCGGCTTTCAATTCTTCTTTTATTTTTATTTTCTGTTTCTTATAGGCGTATATATGTATTATCCGCACCCCCAATAACAAAGTACAGAAAAAAAGCCTTTTTCTCATATCTTTCTTTATGTATCAATCGAATTTTTGACCATTTTTCTGCCATTTTAATGCAGATTTTTCATTATGTGAATTCATTTTTCTTTTCTCTCTCTGCCCAGGATTTCTTCCGGTTCGTCCCCACCGGGTGTTTTAACACCAGAACAAGCTATTCGCACCCATTTAAGCCCCTCCAGAATGCAAAATCCGGCGTACAAATGACCGGCCATAGAGCTACGCGCCCGCCATTTTGCCTGTTTTCGGGGTATTTTTCTTCATATATACATAATTTGCAGATATTTACAACTTTTTAGAAAAATAAGGCAAAAATGACGATTTTGTTTGATTTATATTCAAAAGAGGCATAAAATAGTCTCATGCGCAAAATTCAACTGCTCCGCCTCCTGGTGCAAGCCCTGTTTATGGCTGGACTGTTCATGAGCTTCATGCCGAAGACGAAAGTCGTGAGTTCATGGCTTCTACCCACCATCATTCTGGCGGGTGTATTCTTCTGCGGATGGGTCTGTCCCTTCGGCGCCGCCCAGGACTGGATGTCGAAGCTGGGGAGACTGCTGCGCCTGCCGCGCCTGCGCATGCCCCAGGGAACCCAACGCTACCTGCAACTGCTGCGCTATGGCTTCTACCTGGTTTCCACCATTGGCATCACCTTTGCCCTGCTGAAAGGGCCGCACAATTTCTCACGCTTCATGCGCGGAGATTTCCTGACCATAGCCTCTGGCATCATCATCCTTTTCCTGCTCGTTTCTCTGGTCTTCGACCGCCCGTTCTGCAACTATTTCTGCACCGGCGGTGCGCGCATGGGGCTCTTCAGCGTGCTGCGCATCTTCGGCATCAAACGCAACACAGAGCAATGCAGACAGTGTGGTCAATGCAGCAAGGCCTGCCCCATGAACATCGACGTGGCCCACACGGACTTTGTGCGCCACCCGAACTGCATCGGCTGCATGAACTGCGTCTCGGCCTGCCCGAAAGGCTATCTGAAATACGGCCTCATGCCTGGCAATAAAAAGAAGTGACAGGCATTCCTGCACACAAAAACAAGTCCCCCCGGCGCACAACCGGGGGGCTTGTTTGATTCGGGTGCAGTAAAGGAGACGATTACACGTGCGTCCGGAACAATTCAGCCTGCTCACGCAGCAGGGCGAATGAATGGCGCACCATGGCGCGGGTTTCATTCAGGAGGTTGAGGTAGAGGATACCGTTTCGCATATCCATCACATCCTCCTCGGCGCGGATGAGGTGGCGGCGGATGCACTCCGCAAACTCGGCCTTGAGGTCGCCGGACTGCTCCATCACGGCCTCGATACCGGCTCCGCCCTCGCTCTGCAGCTTGATGCTCAGCCCCGGGAAACAGGCGGAAATGCGGTCGCTCATGGAGAGCAGATCGCGCCCCTGCTCTGCGGTCAGGCCAACGTGGTTGTTATCAATGTGCTTGTAACTGGCTTTCACCACGGAGAGCAGGCATTCTGCCACCTGCATGCTGCTGTCGTGCAGGCGCAGGATGAGCTGGCCGCGGTCATACAAACGGGCTGGCAGGCTGTGCAGGCAGGGCAGAATCTGGTCTTCCTTCACGGCCTCCAGCGTGCGGTTGAGCTCGCGCGTCTTCTTGCGCAGGCGCTTCAAGGCGCTGTAATCCTCCGCCAGCAGAGCCTTCACCGTGGCGCGGTAGATACCGTACGAACGCCCCAGACGGTCCACAGAAGCCTCACCCAGCTCCCTCAGCACAGCAGGAGAATCCAGGTTCAGCTCGGGCAGCGCCTCCGCATTCTTGCGGCGGTGCAGGTAAGCCGATTTCACGAGAATGCCAGCCGCAATCGCCAGCATCAGAGCAACGCCCCAGATACCGCCAACCATCATCACCGAGGCCGTGATACCTGCTGCCAGGAAGGCGAGCAGCCCGGTCATGAACCAGCCACCAATCACCACCATCACGCCCGTGATGCGGTACACGGCGCTGTCACGCCCCCAGGCACGGTCTGCCAGTGAGGAACCCATGGCCACCATGAAGGTCACATAAGTGGTGGAAAGTGGGAGTTTCAGCGAGGTTGCCAGTGAAATCAGCAGGGCAGAAACCGTCAGATTCACCGAGGCACGCACCATGTCAAAGGCGGTTCCGTCGTCCTCCGTCAGCTCCAGCGGCTGGAAGCGCCGCCCCACAAAACGGGCCACCGGCTCCGGGGTAATGCGGGTGATGAAGCGGGAAGCCCCCAGTGCCCAGCGCACAGCCGCACGGGCGGGCAGACAGGAACCGAAGCACTCCTTGCTCACGCCGTTGCTGCGGGCAAGCTTCACCTCTGTCTCCGTCACTGTACGGGCCTTTTTGGAGAAGACGAGTGCCAGCACCATCACCCCGCCTGCAGCCAGCAGATACCAGATATTAGCCTGCACCGGTTCCGCCAGCGAGCCCATGCGCAGGGACTCCAGGGCACCACCGGCCGCCACATGCGCGCTGGCAATGTGGTAGGAGGATTCGGCTGCCATGAACACACCGATGAAGTTCACAAGGTCATTCCCCGCAAAAGCCAGAGCCAGCGCGCAGGTACCCGCCAGCACAGTGAGACGCAGGGTATTCACCCGCAGGATATATTGCAGGATAAAAGAAACCACAAACCAGAACAGCAGGGTTCCCAGCACCACCATTGCGATATTCCCGTTCAGGAACTGCAGCATTTCCGGAGTCACCACGGAGCTGTGCTTAAGCCCCTTGAACACGGCAAAATAGCTGATAGCCGTGAGCGATGCGGCACACCACAGCGAGCCGATGTACTTATAGGCACGCTGGTAGCGGAAGCTGAACAACAGGCGTGAGAACCACATCACCACGCAGCCGCAGGTGAATGCCACCGCCACCGAGCAGAAAATGCCGGAAATAATCGTGAGCGACTTGGAGCTGTTGATGAACTCCCCAAGCTCCCCTGCACCGTTCTCATATATCGTGAACAGAGCCACCGCCACGGCCGCACCCAGCAATTCAAACACCAGCGACACCGTGGTGGAGGTCGGCAAGCCGAAGGTGTTGAACAAGTCCAGCAGGATGACATCTGTCAGCATCACCGCGAGGAACAGCATCATCACCCCATGGAAAGAAAACTGCGCCGGCACAAACACACCGCTGCGGGCAATCTCCATCATGCCCCCGGAAAGCGATGCTCCCAGCACAATACCTGCCGCCGCCACCGCCAGCACCACGCCGCGGCGCGCGGCATTACATCCCACCGCCGAGTTCAAGAAGTTGGCCGCGTCATTCGACACGCCCACCACCAGGTCAAACACAGCCAACAAGAGCAGGATGCCCAATATCGCTATATACATTTCGTTCATACGGCCCTACTCTAGCATAACCGCACCCACACATGCACGCATTCTAATGTGAATTCTCCGCCACATGGCATGTGGCGATTTTGTCACAGTAGGCGGCGCAGTCCCAATTTCATATTGACTTATCTGGCAGTTAGGGTAACATAATGTCAATATTTTATCTCTCTAAGCATATGTTCATCAAGAAAACCTTTCTCTCCTGCCTGCTGCTGGGTGCAGCCACCCTCACAAGCCTGACCTCCTGCAATGACCAGGAAGGCTCCGGTGGTCTGACCAGCCTTTTCTCCACGGAAGAACCCGCTGCACCTGTAGAAATCCACAGCCTTGCCGATCTGGAGGGCAAACGGGTAGGCGCACTGACCGGCGGCATGTTCCCCACGGTGCTCAAGCCCCTGCAGCCCGGCATTGCCGAATACAGGGATTACAACTACACCCAGCTCATGATGCAGGCACTGCGCAAGGGCAAGATTGATGCCGTGCTGGAGGACGAGCCCATTGCCCTGCTCTGGTCTGCCTATTACCCGGAGGAGCTTTACCTGGCCTTCACCTATGCCGATGACCACTATTCCTTTGCCACCCGCAAGGGAGACCCGCTCAATGCCCGCATCAGCGAGGTCATCAGGCAACTGGAACAAAGCGGCGAACTGGAGCAATTCAAGACCAAGTGGTGCAAATCCATCGACCAGAGCCGCCGCATCACCAAGTGGACGCACAAGAAGGACTACGACGGAAGCGCCGGCATCATCCGCTACGCTACGGATGTCTCCCAGGTTCCCATGGCCTACCAGGCCTACAACGAGCTCATGGGCATGGATATCGAAGTGCTCAACCGCGTGGCCTACGAGCTGAACATGAAGGTAGAGATGTGA
>JAFNWZ010000145.1 GCA_017379255.1 Akkermansia sp.
GATTGACTTTTGCATTGCCTTTTAGTAATTTATGCGATATGAGCGATTTTGTACAGACTGAGGGGTATCTGAAGCGAAAGATAGATGCTTTTCTGGATGCATGGAAAGCAGACATAGGGCACAAGCCTCTTATTGTGAGAGGGGCCAGGCAAGTGGGAAAAACAGAGGCAATCATGCAGTTTGCCTTGCGCCAATATGAAAATGTAGTTTACGTGAATTTTGTGGAGTCTCCTCATTACAAGGGAATAAACGAAGAGGGGTATGCCGTGGGCGATATTGTACGGATTTTGTCGCGCATGAATCCGGATTTTCGATTCGAGAAGGGAAACACGCTTATTTTTTTCGATGAGGTGCAGGAGTTTCCGGAGATAACAACAGCGCTTAAATTTTTCCATATCGATGGACGTTTTGACGTGATATGCAGCGGGTCGTTACTTGGGGTGCAATATTCACGCATCGAAAGCCACAGCGTGGGATATAAACAGGATTACGAGATGCGTTCTTTTGACTTTGAGGAGTATCTGTGGGCTCGTGGGTATCAGGATGACGTGGTGGAGGATATGCTGGCTCACTTGCTTCATGAAGCGCCTTTCAGCAATGCAGAGTTGGAACGTTACTTTTCATTGTTCCTTGATTACGTCATTTTAGGCGGTATGCCAGCCGTAATCAGAGAATTTGTCCAAAGCGGGACATTTGAGGCTGTGTCTGACATTCAGAAGCAGTTACTTCGTGATTATCGCGAGGATATCCGTAAATATGCGTCCGGGTTGGACAAAGCAAAAATCCTTGCTGTGTTTAATCATGTGCCTCCCCAGCTGGCAAAGGAAAATAAGAAGTTTCAGATGACAAAAATTGCGAAGAATGCCCGTTCTCGCGATTATCTGGGATGTGTGGAAGGGTTGCTTGATTCCGGCTTGCTATCAATTTGTTACTGCTTGCATAATCCGGAGTTGCCGTTAAAAGGAAACTACGATCTGTCTAAGTATAAGCTGTACGTGGCAGATACCGGGTTGCTGTTGGCTATGCTGGATGAGGAGTCTCGGGATGATTTGCTGCGTAATAAAAATCTGGGTATATATAAAGGTGCGCTCTATGAGAATTTTGTAGCAGAAGCTTTATCCAAGAGTGGGTATGAGTTGTTCTATTATAGAAAGGATGATTCAACTCTGGAGATGGACTTTTTTGTGCGAACTGCGGATGACTTGATACCTGTAGAGGTGAAGGCGGGCAATACTGTGTCCAAATCGTTACGCAAGCTGGTAGAGTCTGATAAATATGGTGCCATACATACCGGTATAAAATTGGCGAGAGCGAACATAGGTCGTTCTGATGCTTTCCTGACGATTCCTTATTTCTGTGCCTTTTTGTTGAGACGGTATTTGAAAGCAAAAACAGAAATTTAAGGCCGCATTTTGGATTTCCCTGATAAAGATTAGAGAAACGCCCGTGGGGCAGTAGCGGGCAGGGCGTACATGAAGCGTGCGCCGTAGAATTTGTTAGTCACGCGGGAATCGAGGATGGTGACGATGCCGGTATCCGTCCTGGAGCGGATGAGGCGCCCGATGCCCTGGCGGAATTTGAGCACGGCTTCGGGCAGGGAGTAGTCGCGGAAGGCGTTGCCGCCGCGGGCGGTGATGTCTTCGATGCGGGCTTCTACCAGAGGGTTGCCGGGGGATTCAAAGGGGATTTTGGTGACAATGACGTTGGAGAGCGCCTCGCCGGGAACATCCACGCCGGTCCAGAAGCTGTCTGTGCCCAGCAGCACACTACCGATGTTTTCGCGGAAGCTATGCACCATCTGGCTGCGGTTGAGCTCATCGCCCTGCACGAGGAGCGGCCAGCCGCGTTCCTGGCAGAAGGGGCGCAGCCGCACGGCCATGGCAGAAAGCAGTTTGTAGCTGGTGAAGAGCACGAAGGCGCGGCCCTGCGATTCATCCAGCGAGCGCATGATCCAGTCCGCCAGGGCGGGGTGGTATTCATCGTCCTCGCTGGCGGGTGGGGGCGGGGGCATGCTGCGCGCCACGATGATGCGCATCTGCTTTTCAAAATCGAAGGGGCTGCCGATTTGCAGCGGGCGGGCGCTTTCGGCGCCCACGCGCCCGGCAAAGTAGCCCATGCCGCGCTCACCGGTGGAGAGGGTGGCACTGGTGCAGATGCAGCTTCGCCCGGCTTCGAAGAGTTTTTCGCGCAGCACGGGGGCCACGTTGATGAGCGCGCCGCGCATGGTGGTGAACTGGCCCTCCAGTCCGTGGCTTTCCACCCAGTAGACGGTGGTGGCGGCATTGGTGAGCTTCACCATTTCCGCTACTTCGACAGAGAAAAGAACACCTGGCTGAAGTCCTCCGGCACCGAAGCAACCCTGTCCGTGGAATTCAAGGCCTACCGTAACGGTCAGCAGTATAAGGTCATCATCACCGATGCAGAAGGCAACAGCATCGAATCTGAGGTTGTTTCCATCATCGCAGAGGAAATGGAACTGGCCTTCACTGCACAGCCTGTCAGCTACGCAGGTATCGTGAATGACACTGTGGAATTCACCGCACCCGCCACCGGCAACGGCCTGGTCTATCAGTGGTACTACTCCACCGATGACGGCGCAATCTGGCAGAAGAGCTATTCTCCCGGCTATGACACCGCAGTGCTGCAGCCCATCCTGCGTGCATACCGTGACGGTCAGCAGTATCGCTGCGAAGTCACCGATGTCTTCGGCAACAAGATTACTTCCGAAGCAGCAGTCATGACTGTCCGTTCCAGCGAAGTCACCATCGTGGCTCAGCCTGAGAATGTGGAATATGGTGCTCTGAGCCAGCTGTACACCTTCAAGGTGGAAGCCGAAGGCGACAACCTGAGCTACCAGTGGCAGTACTCTGCCGATGGCGGCGAGACCTGGAAGGACTCCTACAATGATGGCTACAACACTGCAGAACTGAAGGTCCGTCTGTATGCATACCGCAGCGGCTATCTGTATCGCTGCATGGTCACCAGCGGTGTGAGCAACAGTGTGATCACTGAAGCAGCAGTTCTGAAGCTGCAGCCCGCATCCGTGAAGATCGTGAAGGAGCCCGTCAACCGCGGCGTCATGGCACAGAAGACCGTGGACATCCATGTGGAAGCCGAAGGTATGGATCTGACCTACCAGTGGTACCGCAACATGGCCACCACCGATGCAGCTACCGGCGAAACCGTGTACAAGTGGCAGAAGACTTATCTGGGCGGTTATGATACCGACACCATGAGCTTCGTTGCCAATGCAGCCCGCTGCGGCGAATATCGCTGCGTGATCACCGACGGCAGCGGCGCACTGGTCTACTCCAAGGTCATCAAGGTCAGCCTGATCGACAAGGAACTGGTTCTGCTGAGCCAGCCTGAAGATGTGGAAGTGGAAAGACGCGGCACTGTGACCTTCACCTGCGAAGCTGACGGTATCGATGTGAAGTATCAGTGGTTTGCCAGCTCCGACGAGGGCGAGACCTGGGTCGAGACCTATATGGATGGCTACAACACCAACGAACTGACCTTCACCGCCACCGCAGCCCGTACGGCAAAGCTGTACAAGTGCGTGATCACCGATGTTGGCAACAACGTTGTTGAGACCGAAGCTGTTTCCGCAACCATGAAATAAACCCCTGCAAAACAATGAAATTACAGCTAAAAGCTGTTCTTCATTGCCTCCCGCCGGGCCGACAATCGTCGGCCCGGCTTTTCTTGCTTGCCGAACGTA
>JAFNWZ010000146.1 GCA_017379255.1 Akkermansia sp.
AGGCGATGATGGTGAACATGCCGTAGTCCATGATGCGGTCAATCATGCGGAAGTCGTTGGTCAGCTCATCGAGCATGAGATTGAGCTTCGGACCGGTGAAGATGTCGTAGGAGAAACTCTTCTGTCCGCCCATCATGGTATCGGTCTTGCCGGCCAGGGAGAAATCGGGCATGCCAAGGGCTACTTCCACGCATTCAGTCTTGTCGCCGCTCACCTGCAGGGGATACATGGCGGGGGCTGCATACAGGGCGTTGTTGCCGCTGGTCTTGTCAGGCTTTACGAGGGAGGCGTAGTACTGGTTCATCACGCCTGCCCATTCGAGGCTGTCAAAATCTTTCTCATAGCTGCGCTGCTTTTCCTTGCCGAGCCAGGGGCGGAAATCGCTGGCGCCGTTTTTCTCAAAGCTGCCGTCCTCCAGGTGCACGTAGTAGGTGTAGTAGGCGGATTCATCCTTGGAAATCTGGCCCATGCCGCCGGCGTAGAGACCCCAGTCCTGGGCATTCAGTGTCTGGCCGGAGGTGTTCTGCACATCCACCTTGAGGTTGAGCACATAGGCATTGCCTTCTATGGTTTCATCTCCCTGCTGGAGGGGCTTGAGGGTGTATACCTTGCGGATGATGAGGTCGCCCACGCGGCCGAGCAGGGTCACCTGGTTCTCGTTGCTCAGGTCGGGGCGGTATTCGTACACGGCCTGGTCAAACTGCGGGGCGCGGTCGTTGGAAAGACCGAACATGAGGGTGCCGATACCGGCATCCGGGTTGGCATTAATGCTTACATCTGTGCCTTTCAGTTCATCTCGTGTGCTGTTGATGACCTGGCCGAGCATCTCAACGCCGCTGATGGCACCGCCGATGTTGGTGAAGTTGTACTTGGCTACGGGTTTGCCTTCGGCATCCTTGCTGGTGAGCGTGGCAATCACTTTCTTCTCCACTGCCGGGGCGGGTGTGGCGGCCGGGGTGGTTACCGGGGCGGCGGTGGGAGTGGCGGCCGGGGTGGCGGGGGCCGCCGGGGCGGTGATTGCGGCGGCAGGGGCTGCTGCGGCGGCCTCCTTTTCCTGTGTGCTGTTGTGGTACCACTGCAGACCCAGCAGGCCGATGCAGAGAGTTACGACAAACCATCCTGTTTTATCCATAAGTTTTGTTCTGGGGTTAGTTAGTTGTTAAGATGTCAGTGTATGTTGAATGGAAAGCTTTATTTCCCGCGGCGGGGCGGCACTGGGTCGTGCCCGCATCCTCCCCACGGGTTGCAGCGCAGTATGCGCCAGATTCCCAGTGCTGTGCCTTTGAAGGCGCCGTGTGTCTCCACGGCCTGGATGAAGTAGGTCGAGCAGCTGGGGGTGAAACGACATCCGCTCATGGGGCCAGCTATGATGTGCAGCGGCTTGCTGATGAAGCGCTTGTAGAACAGCACGGGCAGAATGACGATGCGTTTCAGCATGCGGTTGATTGTCAGGTGGTAAAATGACGGCGCTTGAGCAGGCGCAGAAAGTCCTTCTCAAGCTCGGTATAGGAGGCGGTGCTGGCAGTGTGCCGCGGGATGAGCACCACATAGTGCCCGTGCTGCAGCGGTGTGCCGTGGGCGCGCAGTAATTCGCGCACGCGCCTGCGAAGCAGGTTGCGCACAACGGCATGGCCCAGCCGCTTCGTTGTGATAATCCCGAAACGGGATTCCTTTGCGCCCGCACCCTCGCCGGAATAGGGAAGGGTGCTGAGCACAAGAAAACGCCCTGCTGCGGATGAGCCTTGCGCACGCACCATGGCGAACTCACTTGCTCGCTTCATGGTATGCTGCCGCTTGAGCTGCATCGTAAACAGGGCGTTG
Source organism: Akkermansia sp. (assembly GCA_017379255.1). Lineage (GTDB taxonomy): Bacteria > Verrucomicrobiota > Verrucomicrobiia > Verrucomicrobiales > Akkermansiaceae > Akkermansia. The sequence goes on from JAFNWZ010000146.1 coordinate 1,822, forward strand.
GTTTCTCCTGCAGGGCAGGGAGCACCCGGGGCGCTCTCTACAGAAACCCTGCCGGGGCTTTAGCCGTGCTGGATGATGTGGCGCTTGTACTGCACCTCTGCACCCTTGGGCAGAAGACGCTTGCGACCCTTGGCGCGACGACGGGCGAGGATGGCGCGGCCGTTCTTGGTTGCCATGCGGGCGCGGAAACCGAACTGGCGCTTGCGGCAGCGCTTGGAAGGCTGGTATGTTCTCTTGCTCATAATTATTTATCTGGTTTTGAAGTGGTCTCTGTAGGGCCGTCCAGTGACGGCCGGGTGCGATATGATACCCGAAAATCGGCGTATGTCAAGCACCGTTCGTGATTTTTTTCGCTTTCGCGGTGAATTCACGCATCCGAGACCATGAATTTCAGCTCCGCCTCGCAGGTAATCTCCCCGTTGACCAGGCAGCGGCCAGTGGCCATGCCGATGGCCCCGCGCATCTTGGTAAGCTCGGTTTCGATGATGAGCACATCGCCCGGCACCACGGGGCGGCGCCACTTCACCTTGTCGCAGCTCATGAAGAAGCCAATCTTACCCGCGTTCTCCGGCAGACGCAGCATGAGCACCGAGGCAACCTGGGCCATGGCTTCCACCTGCAGCACGCCGGGCATGACCGGGTGGCCGGGGAAGTGCCCCTGGAAGTACTGCTCGTTCATGGTCACATTCTTCTGGCCCACGCACTTGCGGTCGCCCTCGAAGGCGATGATGCGGTCCACCATGAGGAAGGGGAAGCGGTGCGGCAGGAGCTTCATGACTTCCATCGTGTCGAGCACGGCGTCGCCATTCGGGATGGTGATGGGGCGCGGACGCTGGGCTTCCATGCTTTCGTACTTCTGCTGCAGTTTGGCGGCCATCTGGGTGTTGATGCCGTGGCCGGGCATGATGGCAATCACATGGCCCATGATGCGGCGGCCGCAGAGGATGAAGTCGCCGATGAGGTCCATGGCCTTGTGGCGGGCGCATTCGTTGTGGAAACGCAGGCCGCCGGCGCAGAGGTATTCCTCGCCCTTGATGACGATGGCGTTATCCAGCGTGCCACCCTGAATGAGTCCCTTCTCCAGCAGCGGCTGGATGTCTTCGTAGAAGCAGAAGGTGCGGGAGTTGGAAAGTTCTTTCTCGTAGGTTTCCGGTGTAATCACGCTGTCGAAATACTGCGTGACGCGGCCGTTCGGCCCCACGGCGGTGAGGGAGATGCGGAAGTCGCGGGAGGGCATGATGACGATGGTGGAGCCGTTGGCGTTTTCCACCTTGATGGGTTCGCGGATTTCCCAGATTTGCAGCGGGGCGTTCTGTTCCACCACGCCGGCCTTCTTGATCATCTCTACATAGGGCAGGGCAGAACCATCGCCGATGGGCGGTTCGCTGGCATCCATTTCGATGATGGCATTGTCCACCCCCATGCCGGTGAGGGCAGAGAGGATGTGCTCCACGGTGTGCACGGTTACGGCACCATCTGCAATGGTGGTGGCTCGCTCTACCGACTGCACCTTGGCGGCCGAAGCATCCAGGAACGGCTTGTCCGGCAGGTCAACGCGGCGGAACTTGAAGCCCGTGTTCGGCTCGGCGGGTTTGATGATGAGCTTCACCGTCTGACCGGTGTGCAGCGATGTGCCCTCCAGCGTGGAGGTGCACTTGGCAAGGGTTTTTTGCATGCGTGTAGCCATAACTCGTACCTGCATCATACACAATCCGGAGCAAAATGTGAAGTAAAATCTAGAATTTGGAGGCAAGTTATTTGGTGAGACGCTGAATTTTGAGCTGTTGGAGCTGAAAAAGCTTGCAAAATGGGGCGGTTGGGTGTACTGTTGCGCCCCCGCGCGTCCAGATCGTGCGCGTTAACCGGAATCCCGCTCTTATGTCTTACCACGTTACAGCTGCACTCGTTATTTTCCTGATTACCTACGCATTGATTATCTCGGAAAAGGTGCAGCGGACGGTGATTGCGCTTTTTGGCGCAATGCTCATGGTGCTGGCCGGTGTGATTTCCCAGGAACAGGCCATAGCGCATATTGATTTCAATACGCTGGCGCTGCTGATTGGCATGATGATCCAGGTGCTGGTGCTCAGCAAGACCGGACTTTTCCGCTTCCTTTCCGTCTGGGCGGCGCAGAAGACCAAGGGGAATCCGGTGGCTTTGCTGGTTGCCCTCTCGGTGATGGTGGCCTTGTGTTCTGCATTCCTCGATAACGTGACGACGGTGCTGCTCACCGTGCCGATTACGTTCACGCTGACCAGGGATTTGAAGATTTCTCCGCTTCCCTTCGTGATTGCCCAGATTATGGCTTCCAATATCGGCGGTACCTGCACCATGATCGGCGACCCGCCCAATATCATGATTGCCAGCCAGGTGAAGGAGCTGGATTTCAATGCCTTTATTGTGAATCTGACGCTGCCCTGTGTGATTTCCTTTGTGCTGACCATCGGCATCCTGCTTTTTATCTACCGCAAGGAATTTGCCAAGGCGAGCAAGAATCATAACCGCATCATGAACATCAAACTGGTGGGGCTGATCCGCAGTTACGGCCTGCTGGTGCGCTGCCTGGTTACGCTGGTGTTCACCATTGCCCTTTTCTGCTGCCATGGTTTTATTCCCCACTGGGGGCTGGAGAGTGGCACAATTGCGGTGACGGGCGCTTCCCTGCTGCTTCTGCTGACTATGCCCGACCGCGAGAAAGCCCTCGAATACATCTTCTCCAAAATTGAGTGGACCACCATTTTCTTCTTTATCGGCCTTTTCGTGCTGGTGGGCGGGCTTGAGGTGAACGGTATCATCAACTGGCTGGCGGCCAGGACGATGGGCCTGACCGGCGGTGAGCCTGTGGCGACCACCATGAGCGTGCTCTGGCTCAGCGCCATCATGAGCGCTTTTGTGGACAATATCCCCTTTGTGGCAACTATGATTCCCATGGTGAAGAATATGGGGGCCATGGGATACCAGAATCTGGAACCGCTGTGGTGGGCCCTTTCCCTGGGGGCATGCCTGGGTGGTAACGGTACGGTAATCGGCGCCAGCGCGAACGTGGTGGCTCTGGGGCTGGCCCGTCAGCATAACCTGCGTGTTTCCTTCATGCAGTATTTCTTTGTGGGCTTCCCGCTCATGCTTATGAGTGTTGGCATTTCTGCCGTCTACCTCTGGCTGCGCTATCTGTAAGACTGTTATTATGGCTGTTTCTGAAGAACTGTTTGAGCGGGCGTGCCGGGTGATTCCCGGTGGCGTGAATTCCCCGGTCCGTGCATTCCGGCGTCTGGAGCGCGCGCCGTTCTTTGTGAAGAAGGCGGCGGGTGCTCACCTGACTGATGAGGACGGTAAGCAGTACATCGACTATGTGGGTACCTGGGGGCCTGCGATTCTGGGGCATGCGCCGGAGTGTGTGATTTCTGCTGTGCAGGCCGCCGTGCCGCAGGGACTGGGGTATGGTATCCCTACCCGCATTGAGGTGGAGATGGCCGAGACGGTGTGCCGCTGGTTGCCCAGTATGGAGAAGGTGCGCATGACCAACAGCGGAACCGAGGCCACCATGAGCGCGGTGCGCCTGGCCCGCGGGTACACCGGGCGCAAGTATATCATTAAATTTGCCGGGTGCTACCATGGCCATGTGGATAGCCTGCTGGTGGCGGCGGGCAGTGGTGCGCTCACCCACGGTGAGCCGGACAGCGCCGGTGTGCCTGCCGAGTTCGCGAACCTCACCATCGTGCTGCCGTATAATGACCGCGCGGCGGTGGAACGCGCCTTTGCGCAGCATCCGGGCGAGATTGCCGGCATCATCGTGGAGCCCTTCCCGGGGAATGCTGGCTTCTATCTGCCGAAACCCGGCTATCTGGAATTCCTGCGTGAGATTACGGAGAAGAATGGCGCCTTGCTCATTTTCGATGAAGTGATGACCGGCTTCCGCATTTCTGCCGCAGGCGTACAGGGTAAGCTCGGCATCACCCCGGATATCACTACGCTGGGTAAGATTATCGGCGGCGGGTTGCCCGTGGGGGCATTTGGCGGTCGCCGCGAGATTATGGACTGCGTTTCCCCGCTGGGCCCGGTGTACCAGGCTGGCACGCTGAGCGGCAATCCGGTGGCCATGGCGGCGGGGCTGGCGCAGCTCAATTACCTGGAGCAGCATGATTCCTACACCCGCCTGGAGCAGCTGGGTGCGCGCCTGGAGGAAGGCGTGCGCCGCGTGTTGCGCGATGAGCATCTGCCGCTGACCTTCATCCGGGACGGTTCCATGTTCTGCCTGCACTTCACCACGCAGGAGGTATACGACCTGGATACCGCCATGAGCGGGAATTTCGATATGTTCCGCCGCTATTTCCACGCCATGCTGGAGCAGGGGGTGTATGTGGCACCTTCTCCATACGAAACGGGCTTTATTTCCACCGCCCACACGGAGGCTGATATTGATGCCACCGTGGCGGCGGTGCAGCGGGCGCTCCGCGCAGCGAAAGACTGACTTTCCGCTTGCCAATGTGCGCGCGAATGGATAGAATGATGCTCATGAGAACGATGATTCACCGCTGGTTGTTTATGCTGGCAGCAGCCGTGGCGGCAGCTGCACCTGCTGCGTATGCGCAGCGCACGGAG
>JAFNWZ010000147.1 GCA_017379255.1 Akkermansia sp.
GGCGTACTTCACCTTTGCCGTGGCTGACGGTAAGTCATTCTCCTGGGAACACTCCACGAATGGCAGGGTTCTGACCCATGATGGTGCCGGTAGTGTGCTGGTGCTGGAGGCTGGCGAGGGCGCCACCTTCACGCTGGGTAAGAATATCGGTACTGGCCTTTCGATTAACAAGAATGGCGCGGGTACCCTGGTGCTTAATAGCACACTCAATCTTGATGGAGGAAGACGCATCAACATCAACTCCGGCACGGTGAAGTTCGGCGATAGCGCCCGTATCACCTCTGCTGGCGATGGTTTCTTTGTGAATGAAGGTGCCGCGATGGACCTGGAGGGTAAGGGCGGTCTTAGTGGGCTGTCTGTTACGGTGAATGGTGCTGTGGTTAACGGCCAGAACAATAATATGAATCTCAGCCTGGGCAGTACGGGCACTTTCAGTATTTCTGATGACGCCACCTCCGGCTATTCTGGCAGCATCGTTCTGGCGGAAGGGGCAGAGGTAGATCTGGGGGATTACATCTTCTACAACACCATTGATATTTCTGCCGGTGGCTCGCTGCTGAATGCCTCCAACCATCGTGGTACGGTGGTGCTGGGTGTGGATGATGAGGGGATGACCTATCTGGATTCTGATACCCTGGTTGCTTATAGCAGCAGTCTGGCTTCCACTGGTTCTGTGGCTGCTGAACTTACGCAGGATTTTGTTTCCGAATCTCCTGATTTCGAATTGTTGAAAGGGCGTTTGTATGCGGACGGAGCTATCTCCATCGCCGGTACCGGGGAAGAGTCTGTCACCATCGATGGGTACACGACTGAATTTGGTGCGGTGAGTGCGCAGGGTGGGGATATCGATATCTGCGATGTGCTGAATGTCACCTTGAGCAATAATGCAGCAACAAACAGTACCACAGAGGATTGGATTCGCGCCGGTGCCTTGAGTTCTACCGGGGCTGTCAGTATTGCCGCCTCCGGGGATGTTGTCATCTCAGGAAATTCCAATGCTGTCAATTCCACCTCTGCCGGCGCCATTTATGCCTCCGGCGGTGATTTGACGATTGAGGCTGCCAGCATTACTGTGGAAAATAATACTACGGGTACCGGTGCCGGGGACGATTTTTCCGGTGGAGCCTTGCGAAGCAGTGCAAGCATTTACCTGAGCAGTACTGAGGGAGATATCGTGATTGCCGGGAATACGGCAGATTATTCCGGTGGTGCCTTGTATGCAGAGGGTGGTGTGGAAGTTGCGTCGAGTCAGAATGTTTCCCTTACCGGGAATACAGCTGAGCTGGGAGATGGTGGTGCCATATACAGCCTGGAAGACGTCGTCATCACGCCAGGTGAGGGTGGAGCCGTTTCCATTTCCGACAACAAGGCAGAGCTTTATGGCGGTGCCATTTACAGCGCGGGTTCTGTATCACTGAGTGGTGGGCCCATGGAAATCAGCGGCAACACTGCTGGCTCTGGTGGTGGTGCCATTTATGCTGAGGGAGATGTTAACATCAGCGCGGATGCGGGGGATATTATTTTCTCCGGCAACCAGTTGGCAGATGGTACGGCCAACGATATTGAACTCTGGGGTGGAAGCGCTAACCTTTCTGCCACTAACGGTTACACGCTGGAGTTGCAGGGTGGTATCACCTATGCCGGAGAAATCAGCATTACCACCGATGCTGACTCGGCGGTGAAGCTGGGGGGCCCCAGCAGCACGGAGTCATTCAGTATTTCAGAGGGGCGCCTGGTGGGTATCACCGGGGAAGATGGCACCCCTGCCACCATTAACGTAAGCACGGCTGTAACCCTGAATTCCGCTTGTCTGCAGGATGTTTTCCTGGTGGATGAATACAGCGAGGCAGCTCTGACCAGCACTGCCAGTACCTATGTGTATAACGATGCCACGGCTATGCTCTTTGAAGAACTGGACGGGGCTGAGGTATGCTGCACCTCCAGTGCACCGCTCCTGAATGGGTTTGCCTCTGTCTCCGGCGACCTGACCATTGACCTGAGCTATGATTTCCTGCAGGCCGCACTGGAAGCCAGCGGAGGCGTGGCAGACATAGCCCTGACGCTGATGGCTGATACATTGGCTATCGAAGGAGAGGATGGATTCACCTTCAGCCTGAGCGAGAACACGCTTGCCATCCTGGATGCCAGTGTGCTGGAATCCTATGGTCTGTATAATGAGGAGGGTACATTGCTGGATGTAAATACGCTGACGCTCTATGATGCAGGAACGGTTATCCTGCGCATCAACGACTTGTCGTATGTGATTCCCGAGCCGGCTACGACCACACTCAGCCTGCTGGCACTCAGCGCACTCAGCCTGCGCCGCCGCCGCCGTTAATTTCCAACTGATTCAACAACTTAATAACACCAATATGAACAAATACACGTACCTCCTCCCCCTGCTGGCGCTGCCGTTGCAGGCGCTCACCGTGGAAACCCGTGCCACACATGGTGTGTTCTATGCTGGTCTCGAAAAACAGGTCTGCCTGCAGATTCAGGTGAAGGCTGACGCTTCCGAAGCCGGCCAGAAAATTAGTGCTCTTTCCTTTACAACGGGCAAGAGTTCGAAGAAAACGGATATTACCAAAGCACGCCTGTATAAGAGTACGCGGAATTACTTTACTCTGAACACGGGCGATACGAACACCAAGGCATACCAGGTGGGGGAAGTATCCGCCACCTCCGGCTCCGGCACGTTTAATAGCCCCGATATCACACTTACGGAAGGTACCAATTATCTCTGGCTGGTGTATGATATTGCGTCAAACGCCAAAGGCAGCAACAAGATTGACGGCGTGTGTACCTCTGTAAAAGTTGGTGGCTCAGAGGTAAAGCCCGTGGCCAAAATGGGCTCCAAGGTGAAGAAACGAGTATATGGTACCGTGTATCCCTTCAAATACCGCGTGGTGCCATATTATCGCACCAAGTGGATTATGGGTTGGGGCGCTCATACCCTGACTTCTAATCATTTCAAGAGTTATACCGATATTATTCATTTCGCGTATTCGATTGACAGCTCCGGTGCAGTGGTGCCCCAGTGGGATACGCACCATGGAGAGGGCAATGCTGTGGGCAACCAGAACAATGCCACGGCTCTGGAGTTTCTCAAGAAAACGCGCGGTACGGCAAAATCGCTCATTATTGCAGGCATTGGTCACATGGATAGTGGCATTGCCTCGTTCTACAGAAGCTGCAGTACTCGCGAAGAGATGAAAGCAGTGGCTCGTAACATAGCTAAACTTTTGCTGGATAATGGTTATGATGGCGTTGATATTGACTGGGAGTACCCGGGTGTTTCCAGTGGTAATACAAGCCAGGATTGGGAGTACCATACCTACCTGGTGGCAGATTTGCGTGAAGAACTGGCTGGCGCCAGCCTGTCTATCAGCATTGCTTCATCTATGGGGTATAAGACCCCTTGGCACGATGTGTCTGACCAGCTGGATTACCTCAATACCATGAGCTATGATGACTATGCAGACAATCACGCCTCCATGTGGCTTTTCCAACGCGACTGCCGCGACCTTTGCCAGAACACGTTGAAGATGCCCAAGGTGAAGATTGTGGGCGGCTTGCCCTTCTATACCAACCGCCAGCGGGCGATTGCTGACCAGTGCGGCTGGAATACGGTGGTATCTCAGCATCCCAACATTTCGCCTGCTGCCAACGAGGCTGTGCTGACCGTGGGTAATGGCTCAGCCGTGCATTCCTTTAATGGCCCGAACCTGATTAAGGAAAAGGCTAAGTGGGTGAAGGATAACGGCTATGGCGGCGTGATGATCTGGTCTAGCGATAATGATGTGCCCCTGACACACAAGATGTCTCTGGGTAAGGCATTGTTCTCCGTTCTTAAGCAGACGAAGCGTTAAACATAAGAAATCCTGATTCTGATGGCCTGGCGGGCGGGGGGCTTCCCCGCCCGGCAGGTTCTTTAGAAATAGCGTTCGATGAGAGCAACTGGCCCACGAGGAATGACAAGCAGGAAACGCTACCCGGGAGGGTTTGCTCTTGTGGCTTCGTTGACCTTGCTGGTGCTGCTGGCGCTGCTGGCGTGTGCCATGCTGGCGCAGATTGCCTCGGTAAACCGCTTTTCTGTGCATGATGTAGTGGTGACCCAGGCGCGGCAGCAGGCCCTTATCGGGCTGGATGCGGCGATAGCGGAACTGCAGGAAGCCCTGGGCCCGGACCAGCGCATTTCCGCCAGTTCATCCATATTGGATGAGACCGGGGAAAAGGTGCCGCCCCACCTGCTGGGTGTATGGAACAGCTGGGATGCGCCCCTGTATGGCAGGCGGAAGGATGGCAGCCAGATACGGGATACCTATACCCCGGGCCGCAGGAAGATGTTCCGCCGCTGGCTGATTTCCAGCCGGGATGCAAAACAGACATGGGATATGGACGCTGCTGCCGAGTTGAGCTGTCGCAAACCCGGCGAAAGGATA
>JAFNWZ010000148.1 GCA_017379255.1 Akkermansia sp.
CAGCGCATCCCCGGCAGCCCGATTGTTTATTGGGTGAAAAATATTGATATATTTGATACAAAAAACATCGGTAATTTTTATGATTCTGCTGGTAGAAATAAAACACATAATAACGCACTATATGTTCGAGCATGGTGGGAACCCTCATCAAATAGCCATTGGGAGCCATATGCCAATGGTGGTATTTTTAGACGATGGGCAGGTAATGACATAGATGTAGTCGATTGGAGCCCTAAAGCAAAGGCGTTCTACGCTTCTCATGGTGGGTTATATAACCAAAATTTTGCAGGGAAAGAGGGTATATGCTGGAATTTAATCACTTCTTATAAGAATGGATTTCGAATTAAACAAGCATCGCACCATTATAGTTCTGGAGCACCTACAATATTGAGTGAGATTATATCTAATCATAATTACACGCTTGGCCTTCTGAATGGTATTGTAGGGCAATATATTCTTTCCTTGTACAATCCCACACTAAATACAACGGTTGGTGATGTTTTGAAGATTCCTTTCATTGTTGAGAAACAAGAAATAGTAGAAAACTTTGTACTAGAGTGCATTCTTTTATCACAAACCGACTGGGACTCTTATGAAACCTCATGGGACTTCAAACGTCACCCCTTACTTCGTGGTCTTGGGAGTGTGCAGGCAGCATTCGAGGCATGGGAACGCGAAGCCTCCGAGCGTTTCTACCAACTCAAAGCCAACGAGGAAGAACTCAACCGCATTTTTATCGACATCTACGGCTTGCAGGATGAACTGACGCCGGAGGTGGAGGAAAAAGACGTGACGGTACGCAAGGCGGATTTGGCGCGTGACATCCGCAGCCTTATCAGCTATGCGGTGGGCTGCATGTTCGGGCGTTATTCCTTGGATGAGGAGGGGCTGGCTTATGCCGGCGGTGATTGGGATGCCAGCAAGTATCGCTCATTCCCGGCAGATAAGGACAACATCATCCCCATCTGCGATGACGAATACTTTGAGGACGACATCGTGGGGCGCTTTGTGGAGTTCATCCGCGTGGCCTACGGGGAGGAAACGCTGGAGGAGAACCTGCGCTTCATCGCGGATGCACTGGGCGGCAAGGGCAGTGCGCGCGAAGTCATCCGCAAATACTTCCGCGATGACTTCTATGCCGACCACCTGAAAATCTACCAGAAGCGCCCCATCTACTGGCAGTTCGACAGCGGCAAGAAGGGCGGCTTCCGTGCGCTGGTCTACATGCACCGCTACGCACCCGATACCATCGCCCGTATCCGCACTGACTACGTGCACCAGCAGCAGGATCGCTACCGCACCGCCTTGGAAGGCATCGAGCAGCGCATGGCAAACGCCGGCACCGGCGAGCGCGTAAAGCTGAGCAAGGTGCAGAAGAAGCTCCAGGAGCAGGACAAGGAACTGCACGAATACGAAGAAAAGATACACCACCTGGCAGACCGGTTCATCAGCATTGACTTGGATGACGGCGTGAAAAAGAACTACGCCCTCTTTGCGGATGTGCTGACCAAAATCAAATAAGGACACGAGAGCATGGATTGGGAGAACATCAACTGCGAATTGAACCGACGCTTTGCTGAGCCCTTGGCAGAGTTCTACAAGCGGCGCATCATCTTCTGGTACGATGAAGATCGTGAGTTTGAGGACAAAGTAGCGGAGATGGAATTGGCAAATGCCAAGCTGCTCATCCTGACCGGCACCAACAGCTTTGCCGCCAAGAAGTTGCTGGCCGCAGACGACACAGAAAGCAATTATCTGGTTTATTGCCCGCTGCGTTTCCAGAAATCCGAGGACAACTGGCTGTTGAACATCGCCCTGTACAGCGAGGAATACCGGGCAGACCGCAACTCCATGTGGATGGATGAAATGGGCTTGCCCCAGAACCACCACATGCGCCCGAAAATCAAGGAGTACAGCAAGTTCTTCCAGCTTGCCGAGCATCGTGGCCGCATCAAGGCGATGTCTGCGCATATTGCCACCGTGCCGCAGCTGCACCTGGCTGTCATGGCTACTCTGTGCGGCATCCGTACCCCCCAGCCTTCGGGCATTGTTCTTGCCGTGCTGTCTCAGGGAACAGACAAGGAGAACAACCCGGCGTACTGCAAGCTGAAGAAGTACGGCGCAGAGGCCGCCTTCTGGAAACTGGTTCAGCAGATGTGCGGCTACAACGGCGGCGCTGAGCCTGAGCTGAAAAAACTGGCAGCGCACGTGCTGCTGACTGCTGCAACCCGCACCATGCGGGAAAATCTACTCACCGGACTGGACGCATACATCACCGATGCCTATCAGTCACCCTGCTATGATCTGGTGGCTGACTGGTTGCAGACGGATGCGGAAGGCTTGGGCGACATTGCCGGGGATGTGGAGTATGACCTGCGGCTCTACCAGCGCTTCAGCAAGGCGGAAGCCGAAGAACTGGCCGAGACGGAATGTTTCCCCTGCATAGACGAATGCATTCTTGCCACGCTGATGCAGGAGATATGCGACGGGCTTATCCGCGTGGAAAGTATCCGAAATCTGGTAGCCACCCGGCGTACGAAAGCCTGGTTCAGCCGATACGCGTCCTATTACGAAGGCTTGTTACAGGTGGCTAACATGCAGGAGTTTGACATCGCGCACCACGAGGGATTCCACCTTGCCAAACCGCAGGAAATATGGAAGGCCTACGAAAGTGACTACTACCGCATGGATAGTTACTACCGCCGCTTCCACCTGTGCTTCAACCGCAGCCTGACCCTGAGCCATGATGGCCTGGATGACCTCTTCAAGCATGTACTGGATGTGGTGGAGAATCTGTACGGCAAGTACCTGAATCAACTGAGCAGCAACTGGACAGCGGTGAGCGCCGAGGCATTGGCCACGCAGGGGTATATACCCGATGTGAATCGCCAGCGGAGTTTCTATTGTAACAAGGTTGAATCAAGAGATAGAAGACTCTATGTAATTATCTCCGATGCTCTGCGCTACGAGGTGGCAGCTGAATTGACAGAACAACTGCGCCGGGAAAACCAATGCGAGGTGGAGCTGGAAAGCATGCAGGGCATATTCCCGACAATCACCAAGTTCGGGATGGCTGCGCTACTGCCGCACCAAAAGCTGGATGTGGTGACGAAAGCCGGGGGCGGCGTGAGTGTGCTGGCGGACGGCGCAAGCACCGAAATGCCCAACCGCGACAAGGTGCTGAAAGCGAAGCACCCTGCCAGCGTAGCCATACAGTACAAGAATATCATTGGCCTGAAACGCGCCGCCCGCCAGGCTCTGGTGAAGGACATGGATGTGGTGTACATTTACCACGATAAGATTGACGAAGCCAGCCACAGCTCGGATTCGCTGGTATTCTCTGCATGTGAGGATGCCATCAACGAGCTGAAACACCTGGTACGTATCATCTGCAATGAATTCGGTGGCACACGCATCTGCATCACGGCAGACCATGGGTTCCTGTACACCTATAGTCCGCTGAGCGAGCTGGATAAGGTGGATAAGAGTGCATTCCGGGCGCAGCTGGTGGACTATGGTCGCCGCTATGCCATCACCGAGCCCGGCACCGAGGCGGAGTACCTGATGCCGGTGAAGTTCACGGACGAGCTGGCAGCTCTGACACCTCGCGAGAATGTGCGCATCAAGATGAGCGGCGGCGGGCTCAACTTTGTGCATGGTGGTATCAGCTTGCAGGAAATGGTGGTGCCGGTCATTGATTTCCGACATCTGCGCAATGCCAGCGCACAGTACAAGAAGAACAGGGAAAAATACGATACCAAACCTGTATCGATCTCCTTGCTCTCAGCCAGCAGAAAGATAACGAACATGTTGTTCCCGCTGAGTTTCCTGCAAAACGAGGCTGTGGGCGATAACCGCATTGCTTGCCCCTATAAGCTGTATTTTACGGATGAGTACGGTAAGCAGATCAGCGACATCGTGAAGCTGATAGCGGATAAGGAGAACGCCAACGCTCAGGAACGAGTGTATCGCCATAATTTCAACCTCAAGAACCTGAAATACTACAACTGGGATACCTATTACCTCGTCATTGAGGATGAGAGCGGGGCTCAGTTGCAGCAGCGTGAGGCATTCCAGATTGATATAGCTATGGCTATTGATGATTTTAACTTCTTTGATTGATAAGACGATGAGCGCAAACACACGAGAAGTGATAAAAGCTAAACTGAGGGAGCACTTCGGCGGCAAGGTCGTTCGCAAGGATTTGACCAAAAAGATAAAGGAAGGCGCCAATGTCCCGGTGTATGTGCTGGAGTTCCTGCTGGGGCAGTATTGCTGCTCTGATGATGAGGAGATTATTCAGCAGGGCGTGGACAAAGTGAAGCGTATTCTGGCTGACAACTTTGTGCGACCTGATGAAGCTCAGAAGATTTTATCGGTACTGCGCCGAAATGGCTCGCATACTGTGATTGACCGCGTGACGGTGCGTCTGGATATCAAGAGTGACAAATATCTGGCCGAGTTTTCAAATCTCGGGCAAGTGAACATACCGATAGATGACGCATACCCGGAAAAGTACGACAGGTTGCTTTGCGGTGGTATCTGGTGCATTGTACAGCTTGCCTATGAGTACAACGAAGAGGATAAGAAGAACGGGCATCCTATTCAGATAAGCAAGCTTACGCCCATCCAGATGCCGCGCGTGGATATCGATGAGTTGAAACGCGGGCGAGCGGCGTTCACAAAAGAAGAATGGTTGGATATACTGCTGCGCTCGACCGGCATGGAGCCGGATTCTCTGAAAGAGCGAGAGAAGTGGCTGCTGCTGACTCGCATGATTCCGCTGGTAGAGAACAATTTCAATCTCTGCGAGCTGGGGCCACGAAGCACGGGCAAATCTCACTTGTACAAGGAGATATCGCCGAACAGTATTCTGGTATCGGGCGGCCAGACCACGGTGGCTAATCTGTTCTACAATATGGGGCGCAAGACCGTGGGGCTTGTCGGGCTCTGGGACTGCGTGGCCTTTGACGAGGTGGCGGGCATTAAGTTCAAGGACAAAGACGGCGTGCAGATCATGAAGGACTACATGGCCTCCGGTTCCTTTGCCCGTGGTAAGGAGGAAAAGGCGGCATCGGCATCCATGGTGTTTGTAGGCAACATCAATCAGAGCGTGGATGTGTTGCTGAAGACCTCCAGCTTGTTTGATCCGTTCCCGTCGGAGATGGGAACAGACACGGCATTCCTTGACCGTATGCATTGCTACCTCCCGGGCTGGGAGATTCCCAAGTTCCGCCCGGAGCATTTTACAGATGACATGGGCTTCATCACCGATTACCTCTCCGAGTTTATCCGCGAGCTGCGCAAAGAGCAGTACGGCGATGCTCTCGACAGGTATTTCCGCCTTGGGAAGAACCTGAACCAACGCGACACCATAGCTGTACGCCGTATGGTGGACGGGTATCTGAAACTCCTGTACCCAGATGCCAAGTTCGGCAAGCTGGAGGTGGAAGAGGTGCTGCGACTGGCGCTGGAGATGCGCCGACGTGTGAAGGAACAGCTTAAGAAGCTGGGCGGCATGGAATTCTACGATGTGAACTTCTCCTACATTGATAACGAAAACTTTGAGGAGAATTATGTCTCTGTTCCCGAACAGGGCGGAGGTAAGCTCATACCGGAAGGCATGTGTAATCCCGGTCAGGTGTACACGATAGCCCGTGGTAAGTCCGGTATGCTGGGCGCGTTCCGTCTGGAATCGCAGATGCTACCGGGTGGCGGTAAGCTCACGCTGACGGGCATTGGCTCTGAGCGTGAAAGCAAGGAGGCGGCAAACACGGCTTTCAGCTTCCTGAAGGCAAACGGTAAGCGCATCAGTGCCAGTATCAGCACCACGCAGAGGGACTATATCGTCAACTATCAGGATCTACAAGGAATTGGCATGACCTCAACGTTGGCTCTGCCCACGTTGATTGCCCTGAGCTCTATCGCACTCGGGAAGCCCACTCTGAGCTCGCTGGCGGTACTTGGTGAAATCAGCATCAGCGGCACGATGATTAAGGTAGACGAACTGGCTAACGCTCTCCAGGTCTGCGTAGACAGCGGAGCGAAAAAGGTGCTGCTTCCCATGACCTCTGCCGTAGACTTAGGTACTGTGCCCTCCGATCTCATTAGCTGCTTCAGTCTTATCTTCTACAGCTGCGCCGAGGAGGCTGTATTTAAGGCATTAGGGGTGGAGTAAATAGGAGTGATAATCATGTATCAGGAACCAGAAGAATACACGTTATCTGATGAGGCTGCACTAAAACGCTACCAAGGGAAGTTAGATCTCATATTAGCCCCCTTACTTTCCAAGCGGGGGGATTTCCCATTGTATCATTATACAGGAGGCTCCGCACTTTGCTCTATTCTCAAGGAGCAACAACTCTGGCTCACAAAATGGAATTGCCTCAACGATCCTACGGAGTTTCAACTCATCCACGATATTATTGAAAATGAGCTGAAAGAGTACAGAAACAAGAATAAGGATTTTTTCTTCCTCCTTCAGGATTATAATTCTATAGAAAGAGCGTTTAAGAATGATAC
>JAFNWZ010000149.1 GCA_017379255.1 Akkermansia sp.
GCAGCAGGGCGCAGCCCGGCGTGGTGTTGCTGGAGGTGGTGCGGCGCTCGCCATTATCGTTAATGATGGTACCGATGAGCCCGGCGCGCTGCCAGGCACTGCGGAAGATGTGGTTCACCAGGTAGCTGATGGTGGTCTTGCCATTGGTGCCGGTGACACCCAGCACTACCATGTTGCTGCTGGGAAAATCGTGCCAGGCGCTCATGAGCAGGCCGTCGGCAGCCTTGGTGTCCTTGACCTGTACCCAGAGGATACCCGCGGCCCTGGCGGCTTCGCTCACCGGGGTTTCTGCCACAATGGCCACGGCGCCCGCGGCAATGGCGCCGTCTATGGCGGTGTGCCCGTCGAACTGCGTGCCGCGCACGGCCACGTAGCAGCAGCCGGGAATCACCTTGCGGCTGTCATCGGTAAGCAGCGTGAGCGGCTTCTTGAGCTCGCCGCTGACGGTGGCTCCGGGCAGAATGCTGAAGATTTTCTTGGTATCCATGGCGTGTGTGCTTCTGGTCTTGTTTCTTACTTCTTTAGATTAGCAGATTCTTCTTTACTGGCAAGATATTTTTCGTAGGCGGCGGGGTCGCTCGGGGTGAGGTTGAGCACGTTGATGAAGCGCTCTGCCGCCGCGCGGAAAATCGGGGCAGCCACAGTGCCGCCGCCCGGGTTGCAATCGGTGGGGTGCGGCTCGTCTATCACGGTCATGACCACCAGTTTCGGGTCATCAATGGGCAGTACCCCGGCAAAGGATACGGTGTACACATTTTCCGCATAGCCACCGCCGGCTTTCACTTTCTTGGCGGTGCCGGTCTTGCCGCCGATGCGGAAGCCGGGAATGGCGGCGGCCGTGGCGGTGCCGCGGCCGCATTCGCCGCTGCGCTGGGTCACGCTTTCCAGGGCGTAGCGCAGGTCGCGTGCCGTGCTGGATTTCATGACGCGGCAGACTTCCTTCGGGGCGCATTCATCATACACCGCGCCTTCGGCGGTGATGATTTTGTCGATGAGGCGCGGTTTCATGCGCACGCCGTCATTGGCAATGGTGGCGTAGACCATGGCCATGTGCAGCGGGGAGACAGCCACGGAATATCCGTAGGCAATGCGTGAGTAGTTCACGATGTTCGAGCCGTCTGCCACCTGGCAGGTGCGCACGGAGGGCAGCTCGATGCCGGCGGGTTTGTCGAGCCCGAATTTCTCCAGGTATTCCTTGAAGTTCGGCCATTTGGCGATGAGGGCGATGCGCGCGGCGCCGGGGTTGCTGGATTTCTTGAGCACGCCCCACACCGGCAGGCTGTGGTAGTTGAACGGGCGGTCGTTGATGGCCTTGCTGCCAAAGCCCACAGAGAAAGGCTCGCAGCTTACATAGGCATTGATGCCCATGAGCCCCTTGTCCACCACAGAGGTGACGGCCAGCACCTTGAAGGTGGAGCCGGGTTCGTAGCTGGTCTGGCAGGCAAAGTTGAAATCGCCGGTCACGGGTTTGCCGTTGTCTTCCTTGAGCTCCCCGCGCTTGAACTTGCCTTTGTGGGTGATGATTTCCTTGGTGTTGAGGTCGAAGGCCGGGCGGCTCACCATGGCGAGGATATCGCCGGTCTTGGGGTCTACCACAATCATGCAGCCTTTTTTGGCGCGGAAGTGGCGCATGCCTTTATCCAGCTCCTGCTCCACAATGGCCTGCAGGCGCATATCAATGGTGAGGCGCAGGCTCAGGCCGTCCTTGGGTGCCATGTAGCGGTCGTCCTCGTTGCTGAGCACCTGGCCGCGGGCGTTGTGGCGGTATTCGCGGATGCCGTTCACCCCGGCCAGGTAGCTGTCGAAATTGGCTTCCACGCCGCTCATACCCTTGTTCTCGTGGTCCACATAGCCGAGCACGTGGCAGAGCATCTCGGGCATCACATAGCTGCGGCGCAGTTCGGACTGCACCATGAGCCCGCGCAGGCGCGCGGCTTTCACCGCTTCCTTGATTTTGTCTGCCGTGTCGAAGCTCATGCCCTTGGCCAGCACAATCTGGTTGCGGTAGCGGCGGGTGGGCAGCCCCTTGGCGCGGGCTTCCTCATTGTGGCGTGCAATGGCGGTCTGCGCAATTTTTTCCACGATATCCTCGCGGGTCATGAAGCGCTTCACGGTGCGGCCATTCACGTTTTCCTCAATTTCCTGGTGGGAGAGGAAGGGGTACAGGATTTCGGCTACCAGTTTGTCGTGCTGCTCAAAGTAGTGCTGCATGACGGCCTCGTCATATTCCATGAGGCGGTTGGCGCGGGCATCGGTCCGGTCGGTGCGGGCCGCGCGCGCGGCTTTCTCCTCATCGCTCATATCGGCCTTGGCGTTGTTGAGCAGCTTGGCGCGGTAGTTATAGACCAGGCGGCGGCGTTCCTTGTCGTCGGTGAGGGTGTCCCAGCGGGGGTCGTGCACGGCGTGGTTGTAGGCCAGGCCCTCCACCACGGCGGTGATTTCGCGCAGGTGGTAGCGGTCTGCCACCAGCTCTGCGCTCTGGATGTTGTTGGTGAGCAGTTCCTCGTTGCGGTCCATGATGATGCCGCGTTGCGCCGGGATGCGCTCGCGGTCGATGAGTTCATCTGCCGCGGTGCGGCTGGCGGCCACCTCCGGGGTGATGTGCAGCTTCACCAGCTTCGTGGCGACGAAGCAGGAGATGCTCACGGCGACGCAGGTGAGAATCAGAGCGCGACCTGCAAATGGAACCTTGGTTTTCACGAATCAGAAAGGCGGCGGGCTGTGCGGGGGATTAACGGTGGATAACAGCCATGCCGCTGTCCTGCAGGCGGCGCGCCAGTTCAATCTGGCTGCGGTCTATATCTCGCAGGGTGGAGCGGTCCTGGCTCAGGCGGTCGCGCATGGCCCAGCGGTTGGTGAGGGCATTGGTCTTGGCGCGGTGCTGGTTCGTGTTCATGTTGCACACAGCAATCTCGCGGTTGATGTTGCTGATTTCTGTGCGCACGGTCACCTGGTCATTCTTGAGCAGGGAATAGGTGATGCCTCCGGCAGACACGAGAATGGCAAACACAACCATCCACACCAGGAAGCTGAAGCTTACCTGGTCGGCGTAGCGGGATGATGTGCTGCTCGGGGGCATTGCGGTGTGTGTGGAAGTGGGTTACAGCTTTTCGATGACGCGGAGCTTGGCGCTGCGGGCGCGCGGGTTGGCGGCCAGTTCCGCCTCGCCGGCGACGATGGGTTTGCGGGTGACCAGCCGGGCGGCGTACTCCGGGTTAGGGCGCGGGGCGGGCCACTCCGGACGGTCGATTTCCGGGCGGGTCACGCGGTCGAAGTAGCGCTTCACGGCGCGGTCCTCCAGGCTGTGGAAGGTGATGATGGCGAAGCGCCCGCCGCTCTTGAGCAGGCCCAGGCCGCTTTCCAGCAGGGCATCCAGCGCGCCCAGCTCATCGTTCACGGCGATGCGCAGTGCCTGGAAGGAGCGGGTGGCGGGGTGCTGCTTGCCCTTGCGGGGCAGCACGCTGGCGATGATGTCTGCCAGCTGGGTGGTGGTGGTGATGGGGGCTTTGGCGCGTTCCTGCACAATGCGGCGTGCAATGGCGCGGCTGGCGCGCTCTTCTCCGTATTGCCACAGGATGTCCGCCAGCTCGCTCTCTGCGGCGGTGTTCACGATATCGGCGGCGCTGCGGGGGGCTGCCGGGTTCATGCGCATATCCAGCGGGCCTTCTGCCAGGAAGGAGAACCCGCGTTCTGCCTGGTCAACCTGCGGGGAGGAGATGCCGATGTCGGCCAGGATGCCATCCACGGCATCGAGCCCGGCTTCGCGGAGCAGGGTGGCGGCGTTGCGGAAGTTGCCTGCCACGATGTGCAGGCGCTCGCCATAGGCCGCCAGGCGCTTGCGGGCTGCCTTGCGGGCGGCGGGGTCCTGGTCGATTCCCCATACCGTTGCGCCTTGCTCCAGCATCAGCTCGCTGTGGCCGCCACCACCCAGGGTGGCATCCACCAGCACGCGGCCCACTGCCGGTTGCAGGGCTTCCACGGCTTCGGCTCGCAGCACCGTCACATGGTGGAACGGGGTGGCCGCTCCTTCGTCGTCGGATTCTGTGTCAGCACCGGCCTCGTTCTGCTCGGCGCGGCAGCTTTCCTGCCATTCGGCGGCTTCGGCAGGGCTCAGGGCTTCCACCAGCGGGGTGGCGCACCACTGCAGCTCCGGCGTGCTGGCGGTCCAGCGGTTCACCAGGGTGTCGATGCCTTCTTCACCCACCAGCTCTGCCAGGATGGTGGCGCTGCACGGCGTCAGCCGGTAGGCCAGCACGGCTTCCTCGCGCTGCAGCTTCGCTGCCAGTGCGCCCACGCGCGTAAGGGAAAGGCTGGCCGCGGCGCAGGTGTCCAGGGGCTTCGCTATGCATTCGGCAGACAGCTCGCGCAGTGCGTCCCCCAGCTTGGCCAGGGTACCGCGTGCGCCCTTGATGCCCGCATCGCGCATACGCGCGAGCAAGTCGCGCCGGGCGGTCTGCCAGGCTTCCAGCTGCTCGGCGGGCAGGGCTCCATCCTCCCACACCAGCACCTTGTAGCAGGTGCCGCCGGGGGGGCTTGCCGCCGCGTGGCTCTGTGTTGCTACCTTGCTCATGTGAGTATGCCGAATACTTTGTCCAGTTCCAGTTTCGCCAGGGCATCGGGTGCTTTCGTGGCCTCGAAGTCAGCCGGTGCCCAGATTTCGAAATACGTTCCGCGGCCAACCACGGTCGCGGTGTCCGCCAGTTTCAGGCGTTCGCGCTGTGCCTTGGGTATCAGGAGCTTGCCCTGGCTGCTCACCTCGGCCTCGAAGCTCAGGCCGATGATGGTGCCCAGGTAGCGGTTCACGGCCGCAGGGTCGAATCCACGTGCTTCAGCGTGGCTCCGGATGCCGTTCACCATCTCCTCAAAGCTTTCCTTTGTGTAGCATTTCAGTGTCGGATACCCTTCATTCTGAGCATCTATCATCCACAGCGTAGCCCCCTGCGCGTCACGCCAGCCTGCCGGAATCGCCAGGCGACTCTTCGGGTCGAGCTTGTGCGTCACGTTGCCCGTGAACATTACTGTGGAGACACTATTCATGCGTTTTGGTGCACTTTCCTGCACCCCCAGTACACTCCAATACACCTCAAAAGTCAATTCAAATTTGTGTTTTTATGATAAATTTATTTCTGCCGTGGTCAATTTGCCGGAGAAGCCGGCCGTGTCGCGCGCGCCTGGATGAGGTATATGTAAGAATAATTCTAAAAAGTATGACAACGCGCAAATCTGCGCTTGCGCAGGTGCGGGGCTTCGTATACAATACCGGCATAGCAGGAAATGATTATTTCCTTTCAGATAATTCTTTAACACCCCCACGGAAAGATGATTAAGGTAGCCATCGTAGGATACGGGAATATCGGCAAGTACTCAGTTGACGCCCTGCGCGCTGCGCCCGATATGGAATTAGTAGGCATTGTACGCCGCGCCGGGAGCGCACCGGTGCATGGAATTAAAACCGTGTCAGATATAGACGAGCTGGGGCAGGTGGATGTGGCCCTGCTGTGCACCCCCACCCGCAGCGTGGAGGAAACGGCACTCCCCCTGCTGGCCAGGGGTATCAACACCGTGGACAGCTATGATATCCACGGCGGCATCGTGGACCTGCGCCGCTCCCTGGGCGCGCAGGCCCGGGCCAACAAGGCCGTGGCGGTCATCTCCGCCGGCTGGGACCCCGGTTCCGACTCCGTCATGCGCACCATGATGCTGGCCATGGCGCCCAAGGGCATCACCTACACCAACTTCGGCCCCGGCATGAGCATGGGCCACAGCGTGGTGGCCCGCTCCAAGGCCGGCGTGAAGGACGCCCTCTCCCTCACCATCCCCACCGGTTCCGGCGTGCACCGCCGCATGGTCTATGTGCAGCTGGAGGACGGCGCTGACTTTGCCGCAGTGGAAGCCGCCATCAAGGCAGATGACTACTTCTGCCACGATGAAACGCATGTGAAGCAGGTGGACGACATCGACTCCCTGCGCGACATGGGCCACGGCGTGTACATGGAGCGCAAGGGTGTTTCCGGCACCACGCAGAACCAGATCTTCAAGTTCGAGATGCGCATCAACAACCCGGCCCTCACCGCCCAGGTGATGGTGAGCGCCGCCCGCGCCAGCATGCGCCTGGCCCCCGGTTGCTACACCCTGCCGGAAATCCCGCCCATGGACTTCTGCCCCGGCGACCGCGAAACCCTCATCGCCCAGCTGGTGTAAGCCCGGCACCTGTTCCCTCCTTTATCACCGGGGCAAGCCATCAGGCTTTCCCCGGTTTTTTTTCGACCTTCCCCCGCCGGGGGGGCTTGGAATGCGGGCTGCTTCAGATTTGCTGGTGCTTGTCTGCACCATCACATGTGTCCCAAAGATTATGGAAAAATAGCCCTAAACGACATAAAGTCATAGTGTTCTGTGTGAAAAAAACGTAGTGGGATATCACCCGCCTCACCATCGGCAGTAAGCATTCATTCGCGGCTCTATCGGCGTAAGCCGCTAACTTTCGATTCGTAAATCGTAAATCCAAAATCGTAAATCC
>JAFNWZ010000150.1 GCA_017379255.1 Akkermansia sp.
CAAGCGCCGCGATTACATTGTGGGCCGCTTCAATGATATGGGGATGGACTGCCACCTGCGGGCGTAAGCCCGCGTAACTTTACACTTCGTACTTCCTACCTCGTAATTCGTAATTTCTGCGAATCACTTCAGTGATTCGCAGAAACGCGCCATTTTATCGCAGGCTTGTTCGAGGAGGTTCTGGGCCGTGGCGTAGCAGCAGCGGAGGTAGCCCTCGCCGCAGGCGCCGAACGCCGTGCCCGGCACGGCGGCCACCTTGTGCTCCATGAGCAGACGCAGAGCAAACTCCTTGGAGCTGATGCCGAAACGCTTGATACTCGGGAACGTGTAGAACGCACCACCGGGCAGGTGGCAGTCCATCCCCATATCATTGAAGCGGCCCACAATGTAATCGCGGCGCTTGTGGTAGCTCTCGCGCATCTCCAGCATAGCCTCCACACCGTTCTCCAGCGCCTCAATACCCGCCTCCTGGGAAGTAATCGTCGGGCAGATCATTGTGTAGGAATGCACCTTCATCATCTGCTCAATCAGCTCCTTCGGGCCGCAGGCATAGCCCAGGCGCAGCCCCGTCATGGCAAAAGCCTTGGAGAAACCGTGCAGCAGCAGCGTGCGTTCCTTCATTCCCGGCAGCGAAGCGATGGATGTATGCTCCTCCTCATCGTAACGCAGCTCGGAATAAATCTCATCCGTCAGCACAAACAAATCATGCCTGATGCAGATGGCCGCAATCTCCTCCAGCGTCTTGCGCGGCGCAATCGACCCCGTCGGGTTCGTCGGGAAATTCAGCATCAGCACCTTCGTGCGCGGAGTAATGGCCGCCTCCAGCTTGGCCGGATTCAGCGCGAAAAGATCATCAATACTCGTCTCTACCGGCCTGGGGACACCGTAAGCCATCATCACCGTAGGCGCATAGCTCACATAGCACGGCTCGTGGTACAGCACCTCATCCCCGGGATTCAGCAGGCAGCGCAGCGCCAGGTCAATCGCCTCACTCACCCCCACCGTGGGCAGAATCTCGCACAACGGGTCGTACTCTACATGGAAAAAGCCCTGCACATACGTACTGATAGCGCGGCGCAGCGATTCAAGGCCATAGTTACTGGTATAAGTAGTATGCCCGCGCTCCAGGGAGCGGATAGCCGCCTCGCGGATATTCCAGGGCGTCACGAAATCCGGTTCGCCCACCCCCAGGGAAATAATATCCTTACTGCCGGTAGCCAGGTCAAAGAACTCGCGGATGCCGGAACGCGGCATTTCCGTCACCTGCCGGGAAAGCATCTTGCTCCAATCCATAATCAGGGAATAATGGTAAACGTTCAGCCTCGGGCTCATCAGCAAAAATAAGCCCGTTATTCTTATAAGTCTTCAAGCGGAAATGTGTCGCCGTCGAAATCACACCCTGCATGCTGGCCAGATTCTCACTCACAAAACGGGCCACCTCCAGCAGCGTGGGGGCTTCCACCATCACCAGCAAATCAAAACCACCGGAAATCAGATAACAACTGCGCACCTCCTTGAACCGGGCAATGCGGGAAGCCAGGCGGTCAAAACCACCGCCGCGCTCCGGCGTGCAGCGCACCTCAATAAAAGCAGACACCCCCTCCTCATCGTCATTCACAATAGCCTGATAGCCAACAATACGCCCAGCCTTCTCCAGCGCAGCCCGCTTGGCGGCCACCGTTGCAACATCCACACCAAGGCGGTCTGCAATCTGCTGGTCGCTCAATCGCGCATCCGCCTCCAACAACTTAAGAAGGGCATCCTGTGTCATAGCTTGACACATCATACCATTCCCCCCGGCCAAGTCAAGTGAATTACGAGTTCCCATGCCCATTTCATGCCAAGGCTGCCCGGCATGACAGAACTCCTCCTCCTCCTCAATACGAAAAAAAGCAGCCGTTTCCGCCAGGGGAACGGCTGCCTCTTGTTTATCAGTAGCCTCACTTCCTGCGGCGGCGGGCGCAAAGCCCGGCAAGCGCCAGCAGTGAAAGCGTGGCGGAGGTCGGCTCAGGCACAGCCTGGGTATTCTTAATCGTCACAGAACCATCTGCGCTGTTAAAGCTCAGCACCAGCCCGGTATTGCCCGAAAG
>JAFNWZ010000151.1 GCA_017379255.1 Akkermansia sp.
AATTAAGCTTCCTCCTCTTCTTCGCCTTCCACATTTCAATCTGCTTGGTGATGTAGTCAGTCAGGTCCTGGGTCTGCTGTGCCTGGTAACCAATGGTCTTGGCACCGTCAGACACGCTCCAGACAATACCGGGCTGGTATGTCTCGCCAAATTTCTTGGCGGTGCGTTCATCCATCTTCTCCACGTCGGGGAACACGTTGACCACCACGCAGCCCTTGGCTTCCTTCATTTCGGAGCATGTCACAGCATTCGGCATCTTGACGCAGGGGTCTTTCGCCACCGTAATCTGCGAAGCATTCACCACGAAGAAAATAATCAGCAGGAAGCACGCATCCATCATGGATGACATGTTCAGCTCAGCCTTTGTCTCATCTTCGGCTCGTGCGTTTTTCTTTGCCATATTATTTGACAGGGGATTCTTCGTTACGCCGGTCTTGGGCTAGTCGCAGCCAATCAAGACCGGCCCGGGTAACAGGAGGGAATTAAGCTTCCTCCTCTTCTTCGCCTTCTTCTTCCTCGTATTCCTCTTCGTCGGCTTCTTCTTCGTCATCGCCACCGAAGCCTTCGGGGATACGGGCAAGCATTGCTTCACCGTTCAGGGTGTTGATGGCAGCATTCATCATATCCTCAATGGCATTGATGCATTCTGCCTCGCGAGCCTTGGCCAGCTTGTTCTGGAAGTAGAACACCGGCAGGGCGATCAGGGAAATAATCAGACCCCAGAAGGTGGTAAGAAGTGCCACGGAGATGGAGCCTGCAAGCGTGGTCGGGTCTGCCTGACCGGTTTCAGCCAGCACGGCGAAGGCTTCCACCATACCCTGAATAGTACCGAACAGACCGATGGTCGGAGCGGTGGAGCCGCACAGAGCCAGCAGGTCAACGTAGCGCATCAGAGAGGGGCGTTCATTGGCGGTGAAGTCAGCCACGGCATCGGACACAGCGTCCTTGCCCAGGTCTTCGGGACGGTTAGCGTCCACGTTCGGCAGAGCATAGGCAACCAGGCGGCCCAGGTAGGTGGGGCTTTCGGTAGCCAGCTTGATGGCGGACTGCACGCGGCACTCACCCATGAGAGCAACGAGCTCATCGCGCAGCACAGCGGGAGCAAAGTGCTTCTTATTGAGCTGCATGGCCACGAATACCACGAGCATGATGGTGATGAAGAACAGAATCACGAGCGGAATCATGGTCCAACCACCGTCAATAACCCACTTCTGGAGCATGTTAGTCTGCTTGGCAGCAGCTTCAGCCTCTTCCTGGGCCAGCACCATACCGGGGAGGGTAATCATAGCAGCGGTCAGCAGGGACAGCGCGCGGACACCAAAACGAGTAATCATGGATTTCATAGTTTGGTAATGCAGAATTGACCCCTCTATTTAACCATATTCCCCCAACTTAGCAAGAAAGAAGTTCAATTTCAGGATTTTTTCCGATAAAATTCTGTTATTTCGACGTACATGCGCGTGAACCCAGCCCGGCGGCATTCTGAATTTTAGTAAAGAAAGCCGTATTTTCCTGCACTCCCGCGAAGGCAGATGCCCCAGCCCCCGCCGCATAAACCGGCACAGCCACCCCGCTGTGGCGGTAGGTGCTGAAATGGCCTTTCACCTCGCCCTTTTCCTTATCACCATCCAGTATGGAAAGGCCGCCGGTCTGGTGATCAGCCGTCACCACGAGCAAGGTATCCGGGTGTTTCTGCATCCAGCGGAGCACAGCACCCACAGCCTGGTCAAAATCCTGCGTTTCCTGCACGGTGCCCGTCAGGGAATTCACGTGAGCCTCCGTGTCAATCTTCGAACCTTCCACCATCAGGAAGAAGCCGTCCTTATCCTTACTGAGCACCTCCAGCGCATCCTGCACCCGCCCGGCAAGCCAGCCCGGGCGTTTTGCAGCGGCCACGCAATTCCCCGGTGCCGCCAATTCAAACAACTGGCATTTCTTTTCCAGCTGGGCGAGCTGCGCGGCGCTGAAATCTGCCGAACCGCCGCCCACAATCACCTCAAAATCTGATTTCACCAGCGCATCAGCAATGTCCGCTGTCTGCCGGCGGCTTTTCACATGTGCATAAAACGCCGCCGGGGTGGCATCGGTTATCGACTTGGTCACCACCAGACCGGTTGCCTTCCCTGCGCGGTGCATCTGCACCGCCAGTGAATCCACCGGCTTGCCCTCTGCCGTTATCCCCAGCTGGCCGTTCTTCGTCTTGCAGCCGCAGGCGATGGCAGTGCCACCTGCAGCGGAATCCGTAATCAGGTGAGAGGCAGAGGTCGTCACCGAAAACCCGGTCACCGGCAAGGTCGTGATGTTTAATTCCCCACGATTAGCCAGCCAGGCGGCCCACACCTGCTCTGCCCCCATGCCATCGCCTATCATCAGGATGACATTCCGGGCCGGCTGGGTGGATACATCTACAACGGCAGGCGAAGCAACCTTCTCTCCATGGCTTCCTACATAGCGCTGAGTAGAACAGGACACCAACGCCAGGCAACCCAACAGGGTAAACAAATGATGTGATTTCATGACTCCACAGTACCACGAAGCCCCCCTGCGTGACAAGGCAAAAAAGCCCGCCGGAGTCCATCTCCGGCGGGTCTGAAACTTTCTGAAGGCAGGGCTTACTTACCAGCGCCGTCAAGCACCTTCACAGGGGCGGTGGGCTGGGGAGCAGTCACACCGGGGGTGACAGAAGTGCCAATCTGGTCCTCAGGAACAAGATCCATCGGCATGTTACGAAGCTTGGGCATAGCCTGCTTCTGGCAGCAGCAGGAGCTGAGGGCCACTGCGGAAACAACGGAAAGGATGAGAGCGGTGAATTTCATAAATCAGAATATGGTTAGATAATTCCGATGCTTATTCAAGCAAATCCACCTGAAATAGTCAATAAAAAATTCGTATCCGGGGCACTTTTTGAACATACGCCCCAAAGTTTTTTTGCGAAATTGACTTTAGCGGCGAGCGTAGCGAGCGGAAATTAGAGTCCCGTGGGGACGGCAGCCTTTAGCGCGGGGTGGAGCGACGAAGTCGCGGAACCCCGGGTTAAACAATAAAACAACCGGAACCCCGAACGCAGTGAGTGGGTGGCAGAAGGCAAAGCATCAACATAAAGCATCGTTTTCTGTCACCCGTTATCACGGGTTTTGGTTTGTTTTTTGTTCGAGCAGGCGCTGCGCGTGCTGACGCACGCTTGCACCTGCCTAACATCTGTCGCCCACTACCGTGGGCTATGAATTTCGCTCGCTACGCTCGCCGATAGATTACAATTTAGCAGCGTATTGCCGATTAGCTGTGCTACAAGAATTCGAAAACTGCCCTGATGAAACTTTGGGGACACATGTGCACTTTTTGAGCATTTCGGGAACAGTTATCGCATTAAACACTTGAAAATCGGGGAACACCCTGTTATAAGAGGGGCAACTTATGGGACGGCGCAGCAAAGCAAAACTTTTTTCACCGCACAGCAGAAACACCAACTCCCCGCTGCTGCGCCGCATCTGCATCATCGCGGCGGCCATCATCGCAGTGCTCGCCCTGTTACTGGTGGTGGGGTATTACCAGTTACTGGCCTACCTGCAGAGTGACTCCTTCCGCCAGAGCGTGAGCGACACCGCCCGCACCAGTCTGAAGGCCGGGCAGGTGGAGCTGCTGAGCAATCTGCGCATCAATGGCAGCAGAGTATCGACGGATGGCATCAACCTTGCCCACCTCAGCCAGATTGAAATGGCGAGAGCCACCGGGATCAACGCAGAGCTCAACCGCGCAGCACTGCTCACCCGCAAAGTGCACCTCCACAAGCTCACCATGGAGGATGCCTCCCTCATCATCAACACCGGGTCAAAAGCCACTTCTTCCACCAGCAAAAAGAAACCTGCCGCCCGGAAGAACAAGCAGAACGCCACCCCCCGGAAACCGGACTCCCGCAAGGCAGAGGACGCAGCCCCCACACTCGATTCCGAATCACTGCAGCTCGATTACTTCGAATGCCGGGATACAGATATCCACCTGGCCCACCAGGGGCAGACTTACCAGTTGCTCGGGGCGGATATCACCGCCACCCCTGCCCCGAAAATTGCCCGAGGCGCCTGGCAGCTCAATGCAGAGAACGCGCGCCTGCACACACCATTCTCCTACCTGCGCGACTGCAGCGTCAAATCTGCCACTCTTATCCGTAACGGTAACAACCTGGACCTGACGGAATGCCGCATCATGCTCTCCCCCGGTGAAATGCGCACCAAGGCGCATTACGACACCCGGCAGAACCGATGGACAGCCGATATCCAGGTAAATAAGGGAAACCCGCACCGTCTGCTCAGCGATGATTGGAAAAAACGCCTGCATGGTGAATTATACGGACGCATCGTCCTCACCGGCGACTCCAAGGGAGTGGGCACGGCATCCGGTAATCTCTCCCTGCAGAACGGCGTGCTGGAGGGGCTGCCCATTCTCTCACAGCTGCCCATGGGCAACACCTATCCATACCGCAGCATTGAACTGGAAAAGAGCGACTGCGAAATCCTGTATCCTTACCACGACAGCAAGGCAGGCGAAGCCTGGTTGTTCGACAAAATCAACATCAGCGCCAAAGGCGGCATCCTGCTGATACGCGGGCATGTCATCGTCGGCAGGAACAAACGCCTGGGCGGCACCCTCACCATCGGCCTGCCTGAGCAGATGGCGGAATTCCTCCCGCTCCAGCGCGAGCTGCTCGCAAACAAGTTATTCACCGCCAGCGGCAGCGAAGAAGGCTACATCTGGGTCAACATGAACCTCAGCGGCACCATCGACGCCCCGCAGGAGGACCTCAGCGTGCGCCTCACTACGCTCATCGGCAAACAAATGGGCGACCTCATCACCAAAGGCCCAGCCTCTGCCATGCTCGATGCCCTGCTCCGCCACTCACCCGCGAAAGAACCCGGGCCCGGACAACAGGAGCCCGCCCCTGCCCCGGCTCCCACCATCGAATCCGCAGCAGAAGCCGCAGGCTCACTCCTCCAGTCCCTTTTCTGATTCCGCACACCATGAACCAGTATCCCTCCCAGTACATCGACTGCGTCTGCACCATCCGCGAGCGCTTTGCGCCCACTGCTTTCCATGCCACCCTGCCCAATGGCAAAACCACGGTCGCCTTCGTGCAGCTCAAGGAAGCCCACCTGCTCGATATCATCAAACCCGGGGATAAAGTAAACGTCACCATCTGCCCGGCAGACTTCGAGCGAGCCCGCATCCGCAGCATGGCCTGAACACGGTAGCCTTACACCCCGACATGACCCCCAAGCCGGAAGTTCTTGCCCCCGCAGGCAACTGGGATTGCGTACGCGCCGCCGTGGCCAATGGCGCAGATGCCATCTACTTTGGGCTGGATCAGTTCAACGCGCGCATGCGCGCGGATAATTTTACAGTAGGGGACCTGAACTCGCTCATTCCCTTCCTGCACACCCATGGCGTACGCGGCTACGTCACCATGAATGTGCTGATTTTCCCGGCAGAGTTCGAACAGGCGGTCAGTTATCTTGACGCGCTGGATGCCGCCGGGGTGGATGGCGTCATCGTGCAGGACATGGGGCTTGCCGCCCTCATAGCGGAGCACCGCAAAGCCGGGCGCTGGAGCATCGAGCTGCACATCTCCACCCAGATGACAGTGAGCAGCCCGGAAGCCGTGCGGCTGGTAGACGAATTGTTTGACCCGCAGCAGATTGTGCTCTCGCGCGAACTCTCACAGCGCGAGATTGAAGCCTGCGCCAAGGCCACCACCAAGCCCATCGAGGTATTCTGCCACGGCGCACTCTGCGTAGCCTATTCCGGCCAGTGCCTCACCAGCGAAACCCTGGGCCAGCGCAGCGCCAACCGTGGCGAATGCGCGCAGGCCTGCCGCATGCCCTACAAACTGGAGGTGGATGGCCGCCTGCGCGACCTTGGGGAACGGCGGTACATCTTCTCACCGCAGGATTTATGCGCGCTCGACCGCGTGCCGCAGATGCTTGCCGCCGGGGTGCACAGTTTCAAGATTGAAGGCCGTCTCAAAAGCCCGGAATATGTGGCCGCCACCACCCGCGCCTACCGCCGCGCCGTGGATGCAGCACTGGCTGGCAGACCCGTGCAGGCAGAAAAGCGCGCACGCGACCTCTATGCCATGCAGATGGCCTTTTCGCGTGGGTTCTCCACCGGCTGGCTCGATGGCACCGACCACCCGCTGCTCACCCACGGCCGTTTCGGCAAGAAACGCGGGGCTCTCGCGGGGCGCATCATCCGCTGCGGCGAGGGCTGGGTGGAGCTGGACGCTGCCCCGCTCATCACCATAGCCCCCGGCGATGGCTTCGTGATTGATGCCGGCCAGGACCGCAACGAGGAACAAGGAGGCCGCATCTGGCGCACCCAGGGCAACCGACTTTTCTTCCACGGCAAAGGCAGCCGCATTGACTGGCACTTCGTGCGCCCCGGCGACCTGCTCTGGAAAACCGCCGACCCCGCGCTGGATAAATACCTGCACGGCACCTGGTGCAACTTTGAACGCCATGCCGCCACCACGCCCGGACAGTCGCTCGATATCCATTTCGAAGGACGCCTGGGCAGCCAGCTCACCGCCACCTGCCGCGGCATCACTGTGGGCAGCGGCCAACCGCTCGAACCGGCTGAAAAGCGCCCCCTCACCCCGGAAACCATCGAGGCGCAGTTCTCACGTCTCGGCGGCACCGGCTTCTCGCTGGGCAAATGTACTTACACCCTTGAAGATGGCCTCATTCTCCCGGTTTCCACACTCAACCGCATGCGCCGCGAGCTGGTGGAAAAACTGCCGCAGGGCAGCGCCGCGGACCGCCGCGCCGTCACCTGGCAGGGCTGGAGCCACCCCTCCCCCCCCCTCTCCCCCACCAAGGGCTACAAACTCTCCGTTCTCTGCCGCGAACCAGAGCAGGCTTTCGCCGCAGCCGCAGCAGGCATCAAGCGCATTTATCTCGATTTCAAGAACATACGCGATTACGCGCAGGTGACTAAAGAAATCAGAGAAAAACACTTAAACACCCAGATCTGGATAGCAACCATGCGCATCATGAAGCCGCATGAGGGCGGGTATTTCAAGTACATCTCCCAGGCAGAGCCGGATGGTGTACTGGTGCGCAATCTGGGCGCGGCGTACTGGTTCCGCAACAAGGGGGTGAAGATGATTGGCGATTTCTCGCTGAACACCGCCAACCCGGAGAGTGTGGCCCTGTGGCAGGATTTCGGCATGCGCCTGCTCACGGTTTCCTACGATTTGAACGCTGCCCAGCTGGCCGATTTACTGAAGAGCGGCTGCGGCCCGGCGCTGGAGCTCACTCTGCACCAGCACATCCCTATGTTCCACACCGAGCACTGCGTATTCTGCACCTTCCTGAGCCAGGGGCACAGCTTCAAGGACTGCGGCCAGCCCTGCGACCACCACAAAGTGCGCATCATGGACCGCACACACGCCATGCACTACCTGCGCAGCGATGAGGGCTGCCGCAACACCATGTTCAACGGCCAGGCTCAATCCGCCGCGCGTTATGTGGACGGCATGCGCCGCTGCGGCCTGAACCGCTTCCGCCTGGAGCTGCTTGACGAAACTGCCGAAAAAACCACAGAGCTGATTGAGCACTACCGCAGCCTGCTGAAGGGCCACACCACGGCAGAGCAGCTCATGCAGCAGCTCAATGTGATTGACCGCATCGGCGTGACCGATATGAAGTAAGAAAAAGGCCTTTCACCAGAGAGAAAGGCCTTCAAAATCATCTTCCCGATTTCTTCTTGAGCGGCACCGCATGGAAAGGCTGCGGGGCGTTACCGGTGAAGGACGGGTTCATGGAGGCAATGTGCTCGTTGCTGATGGTAAAGGAGAACTCACCGCCCTTGGCAGTATCGGTGGCGTCCAGAATGTGGTCGAACACGCAGACAGGGTGGTTGCCGGGTGTCTCAGGCATCACGAAGAGACCAATAGCCATGGTGGGGTGCTCCTGCTTGTCGTTGGTGGTGATGGTATAGCTGATGGTGTTCTTCCCGCGGCGCAGGCCGCCGGAAATCACATCGGCGCGGCGTTCATCCTCGAACTGGTGCACGGAAATGCCATTTATCTTCATGTCAATGGCGCGGCCGGGGGCATCCACAAACACCTTGCCGATGAGCTGGGGCGCGTAGCAGGCGGCGGGTACGGTGGGCGCGGCATCGTAGGGGTGGAAACCGTCCTGCTCCTGGAGCACAGTCAGGTCTCCCTTAAGCAGGCGTTCTTTCACCTTGGGCAGACGAGCCAGATTGAACATGCGGCTCTGGTCGAACTTCCACTTGCCGTCCTCAAACACAAAAAGCAGCACAAAGGCACTATCATTGGCCTTATCATCCCCCAACTGTACCTTGCCCAGGTATGTGACCGCCAGCGTGTGGTTCTTGCAGCCGGTGATGCAGCCGATGTAGCGGAACTTTTCCAGGCTGGGAGGTTCAGGCTGGTTGCGGAAGAAATCATCCGGGAAATTGCCCTTCTGGGAAACAATGAGGTTGCGCACCTTCATCTGGCGGGAACGGGTGGTAGCACCGCGCCAGGCGTTTTCATCGCCGCGCATCATGCCCAGTCTCCAGGTGCTGTACACTCGCTCTGCCGTATTGCGCGCAACCTGCTGGTCGGGAGTTCCGAAACGCGCCTGCGGTGCTGCGGCAGCCAACTCGCTCCCCAGCAGGCAGGCAGCCAGCAGGCAGCATAATGAAAAAATCGCTCTCATAACTAAATTAGAACCTACAACAGGCTTGCTTTTCTGGCAAGAAAATTGCATACTGTGGGGCGTATTATGACGTCATTTTCACGCAACGCCCGGAGTGAGGGAGAAGCCCGTTACCGCAAGATGCTGGCCCAGGCACCCTCGTTCATCTGGAAGCGCTTTGCAGATGGCGTTTCGCTGCGCATGCGCATGTTTGCGCCCAAGGGGCACCGGCCTGAGCATTTTGCTCCGGCGGTTCTGTTCTTCTGCGGTGGCATGTGGCAGCTGGAATACAGCACCGAGTTTGTTTCCTGGGCCACACACCTGGCCCACCGCGGCATTGTCTGCCTGCTGCCGGAGTTCCGCACACGCGCCCGCTACAGCGTGCGCGCGGATGACATCATCACCGATGGTCTGGATGCCTGGAAATGGCTGCACCACAATGCAGCCGGGCTCGGCATTGATGCCGCCCGCATCACCATTGCCGGGGCAGATGCAGGCGGCCTTATGGCGCTGAACTGCGCCATGCAGCCCATGGTGCAGGAAAAGAAGTGGTGGCAGTTCAACAAAGAGGACATTCTCCCCCTGCAGCCGGCCTGCGTAGCCATTTTCCGCGGCGTGGTGGATACCGATGCCCCGGAGGCACGCCAGCTCAACATCCCCGGCGAAGTACCGGAGCCGAATTCGGTCAATCCCTGTGCCCTGCTGCGCCGCAAACTGCCGCCGCTATTCTGCGCGCACGGCATGCTCGACCCGCTGCTGGATTTTGAAATGCGCCAGTGGTTCTGCGATGAATGGGAACGCCTTGGCAACAAGGTGGAGCTCATCCTCTCCCCCACGGCCGACCACACTATCACCCAGTTTGACGTAAGCCCCGCCACTTTCGAACAGCTGCTGCTCGGCTGGGAGGATTTCATGGTGCGCGAAGCCATCTGGCCAGAGCCGGATGTGGAAACCGACGCACTGATGGTGTGAGAGGAAGGTTGAATGTTGAATTTTTAATTCTACATTCAACATCCAACCACCGTGCCCAGCACGTCTCCCATGCGGGCAAAGGTTTCGGTGCAGTTGGCGGTGTTGGTGAGGATATCGTCTGCCAGCTTCACCTTGCCGGGTTCAAAGAAAATCATGACCGTGGAACCGCCGAAGCCGAAATAACCGTGCTCATCGCCCTTGGCCACAGGCTTGCCCGGTTCATAGGTCTGATAAATAGCCCCCACACCGGTGGCACCCACCGCAAGGCAGAGCACATCGCCCATATTTTCCGTGTGCAGCACCGTCAGCTCACGCTTATTCGTCCACAACCATGCCAGATTATGGCGCAGGCAATAGGGCGACACACTGGCCAGCGGGCCGGGAATACGCACCGGAGCCTCCGGCACGCCTGACACGGGGAAATGGAAGCGGTGGTAATCCACCGGGCAGAGGCGGGAGAGCACCACAGTGCCGTGGGCGTATTTCTCTGCCAGCTCAGCGCTACCCAGCAGCGCCGGTAAATCAAAACGCTGGTTCTTTACAAACACGCCTTCCATCTCAGCGGCATCCTGCCAGCCGCTGTGGCGGGCATCGGCAGGAAGCGCCACCTGCCCCCCTGCGCAAATCGGACGCGCCCCCGGGGCAAGTTTGCGGTAGAAGAAATCATTGAAACTCGTATACTGGTCAACCGGGCGTTCGTAATCGGCCATATTGATATTATACTCCTCCACAAAGGCGCGGAGTTTCTCCGGGCTGCCACTGCTGCGGGTATCCTTCATCCACCCCATGAGGCGGGAGAAAAACGCACGCTTGATGAGCAGGTGCAGGCTCAACCGCCCCAGGGTGGTGCCATATACCCAGCGCAAGGCGGCTTCGCCCAGCACTTTTTCCTGTTCCATCTGCCCGGTGTAGCGGTTGTATAACGTGATGCCCTCTGAATTCATACGCTGCCATTATAACAGACAGCCGGAGGGAATCAAGCATGTTCTGGGCACATTCCGCCCCAATCGGTATACCCGGAAACAAAATTCCCGCGCCTGGCGCGGGAATCGGAAGTTAACTACCGGGGAAGATATCGCTCATGTCGTTATACCCCAGGCTGGAGCGGCGGGCACCAGGGCGCGATGGCGGGGGCTGCGGCTTGAATTCGTCGTCCTCAGCCTCATCATCAAACATACTGCGCACGCGGGCAGACAAAGCTTCCTCTGCTGCGGCCTCCGCTTTTTTCGGGAATACATTGAGCGCACGGGCAGGCCGCGAGGGGGTCTGCGCATGGCTGGCCATCATGCGCTCCAGGTCATCATCATCGCCAAAGATATCGGCCACACGCTCCATGGAATCGGCCGGACTTTCATCTTCTGCCGAGCCAAAGGCCATGTCCAGGTTAAACTCACTCTGGCGCGCTTCGACCACGGGGGCAGGCTTGGGTGCAGCAACGGGTGCAGGGGTCGGAATCGGTTCCCAGGAGGGCAGCGGCTCAGGCTCGGGCGCCGGGGTGGGCGCTGGAGCTGCGGCAACGGGCGGAGGGGCCGGCACGGGGTATTCTTCTTCCTCCGGTTCCAGCAGGGGGGCTCCGCTGCTGTCTTCTTCAACATCCGCCTCATCGGCGGCATACATGGGTTCTTCCTCCTCCGCCGGTTCTTCTTCGTAGAGTTCTTCCTCTTCAGGCCCGATGCCGGTCTCTTCCTCCAGCTCCGGCTCGGGGGCCGGTTCTTCCGCCTGTTCCTCTTCCTCTGCCGCCGCAGCAGCTGCAGCGGCGGCATCAGCATCTGCCAGCAGGGCGGCCTGCATCTCGCGGTAATCCACGGAGGCAATGAGGCTCACGCGCAACTCCTCACCCAGGCGGGCTTTGACAGCAGCGCCAAAGAAGATATTGACGTCATCCCCCGCCAGGCCTTCACGCACGGTCTCCATGGCCACGCGCAGCTCGGTAAGGGACATATTGGTGCCACCGGCCACGTGCACAATGACGGTGCGGGCGTGTTTGAGGGCATTGTGATAAGCCACCAGCGGAGATTCCAGGGCAGAGCGGGCGGCCTCCTCGGCGCGGTTGGGGCCAAAGCCCTTGCCTGCGCCGTAGATGCAGCGGGAATCGTTATTATCCAGCGCGGTCACCAGTTCATCCAGGCCGATGTTGATGAGCCCGGGAGAATTAGCCAGCAGCGGAACAGAGGCCGTGGCCTGGGAGAGCAGCGCATTGGCTTCCTCGAACACGGCCTGTGCGCCGGTACGGCTGCGGAACAGGTCTTCCATGTAGTCGTTCTCGAAGCAGAAAACAATATCGGAAATAGCGGCAATTTCCTCCAGCGCCTTATCAGCCTGGCTACGGCGGCGCGCGCCTTCAAAGCCGAAGGGCATGACCACCACGGAAACGAGGAAGAGCCCCTGCTCCTTGGCCTTGCGGGCCAGCACCGGCGCCACACCGGAGCCAGTGCCGCCACCCAATCCCACCACCATGACCAACAGGCGGGAACCGCGCAGCAGGTCATCAACCTGGCCGCCGCTTTCCTCAATGGCCAGACGGGCCACCTCGGGGTCACCACCGGAGCCCAGGCCGTGGTTCAGCCCGGCGCCCAGCTGCACAAACTCCACATTGCCGCATTCGCGCCCCAGGCGTTCATCCAGCGACATGATGCACAGGCGCACATTTTCGGCGCTGGAACCGCTGAAACGCTGCAGGATGCTGGCACCGGCACCGCCTAAGCCGACGATGACAATACCATCTTCTTTCCGGGTGGTGGTCTGGTAGGGAAGCATGGCGAGAGGGTATCTGGTAAGAAAAAATAATCAGTGGCGGCGGAACATGCGGAGGAAACGGGCCAGCATGTTACCGCGGTGCGGGTTGATGGCGTCATCATCATACCGCTGGGCATAGCGGATGAGCCCGATGGCGGTGCAGTAGCGCGGGTCGGACAGGTAGGAATGGTTGTGGCCGGGAGGCAGAGGCGCCGGCTGGTGTACCGGCATGCCACCGAAAATGTAGTGGCAGAGTCCATCGAGCCCGCGCATGAAGCTGGTGCCGCCGCTCAGGTAAATGCTCATGCCGGAGTTGAGGTAATCAGAGGGGATGCGGTCGCGCACCTGAAGCAGCATGGCCGCCAGGGTATTGCGGATGATGCGGTTGAGCTGCCCGCGCTCGATTGTTACATCGTGCATGCCGAGGTCGCTCTTGTACTGCGCCAGGGAATGGTCTTTAATATCGCCGAACGCGTTACCCTCCGTGCGTTTGAGCACCTCGGCAGCTTTGAGACTGACTCGCTGGTCTGTCAGGCGCACAATTTCCTGGTTGATGTTGTTACCGCCCATGGGGATGCAGCCGGAGGCCACGACATCGCCCCCCTTGTAGCAGATGAAATCTGTCGTTCCACCACCGATATCGATGAGCAGAGAACCGCTGTCTTTCTGCTGGCGGTTGAGCACCATCTGCGCCGTAGCCAGCGGGGCAAACACCAGGTCTTCCACCTCCAGCGGCACCTGGCGCACGCAGAGCAGAGAGTTCTGCAGGCGGGTCTTGATGCCGTGCATGATGTGGCAGTTCACATCGAGCGTGCGGCCGGTAAGACCGGCAGGGTGGCGAGTGGGCTCGCCATCATCAATCGAGAAGCCGCCCAGCTCGCGGTTCACCACGAAGCGGTCTTTGGAAAGCTCCAGGTTCTCGGCCTTTTCCTTGGCCTTATCAGCGTGCTCATCGTCGATGATATCCTCATTATCCTTGAGGCGGAACGTACCTACGTTATTCTCACCCACAATATGTTCACCCGTGACAGAAAGGAACACGTTGAGGATATCCACATCGGCATGGTCCTGCGCAAGCTGCCAGGCATCGCACACACACTGGCGGGCCATACTCTGGTCCACCACTTCACCCTTGCGCACACCGGCGCTCTTCACCTCACCAATGCCAATGATGGTGGCGGTGGCATCCGGGCGGATTTCACCGACAACCATGCACGTCTTGGTGGTGCCTATTTCCAGACCTACCAGAATTTTGGATTGAGCCATAGATAAATCGAACTATTACGTAGTAAACAGAAAAAAACTATTTCTGCAGAGCATATCACAAAATGCCCCCGCATGCGCGGCAAATGCGCGTCATATTCACGGCTTGGACAATTCGCGTTCGCAGACTTCCGGCTGGGGCATAATGGACGGGCGCAAGGTCACAAACTCCTCAGAATACTCTTCCGACGGCACAAAGAGGAACCCGGGCTCACGGTTGCGTATTTCGTACGATGTAGCGCGGAACATGGGCAGCACCTGATTCGTGCTGGGGTCGTATGCCTGGCGGCCTGTATACTTACCCTTCACGATGTATTCCACATTGTTATCACGTCCGTGCACTGCATTCGGCAAGGGGTCTTCCGGCCCGCGATCGGGCGTGTGGATAATGGATTCATCCATCATCACCAGCTTCGCATCCCGCCAGCTCTGCCCGGGTTCACGCAGATACCCCCAGAACCGGCACAGGGGAATATGATAGCGGCGCCCCACAAAATAATCACCTTTCTGCTCCTGCGCAATCGCCGCTTCACGCTCGCGCAGCGCCTCACAATCCGAACGCAGGCTATGGCACTGAGTCAGCACCGTGCATGCCACCAGGGAGATGATGATTTTCTTAGTCATGAACACCCCAGTTCTACCCCATTCATTCCACCCGGTCAAGCATAAACTACGACCTCCGCAATCCCTGTCAGTCCGCCATTATTTACTTGACAGCGCGCACCCCCCGCACCTATACTCCGCGTGGGTGCGTCATAGCGCAACCCGAGACCTATGCCTCATGACCTTCCGGAGTGCGAACGGTTCATTCCCCTGAAAAGGAGAGCCGTCCGGGTGGAAAGAAAGGCCGAACCGTATCACTACAATTCCGTAAAACACTTTTCACATGCATTCAATTTTCAAGAAAATCGCCCGTCTGTTCTCGTATGATATCGGGATAGACCTGGGCACAGCCAATACGCTGGTCTACATTAAGGACCAGGGCATTGTGCTGCGCGAGCCTTCCGTTGTCGCCATGAAGGGCGACAAGGTGAAGGCCGTGGGCGAAGAAGCCAAGCGCATGGTGGGCCGCACGCCCGGCAGCGTGGTGGCTATCCGCCCGCTCAAAGAAGGCGTTATTGCCGATTTCGAGGTGGCGCACAACATGCTGCGCTACTTCATCAAGCGTGCATGCCAGGGACGCAGCCTCCGCGGGCCGCGTATCCTGATTGCGCACCCCTCCGGCATCACCGAAGTGGAGCGCCACGCCATCGAGGAATCTGCCTACGAGGCAGGTGCCATCCGTGTGCAACTCATTGAGGAACCCATGGCCGCAGCCATCGGCGTGGGACTTCCCGTCACAGAACCGGTGGGCAGCATGATTGTTGACATCGGCGGCGGCACCACCGAGGTGGCCATCATCTCCCTTTCCGGCATCGTGTACAGCCAATCTGAAAAGTGCGGCGGCGATGCCCTGGATGAAACCATCACCCGCCACATGCTGGCCGCCCACAACCTGCTGGTGGGCCCCCGCACGGCGGAAGACATCAAAATCCGCGTCGGCTCTGCCCACCCGCTGCAGCAGGAACTGCAGATGGAAGTGAAGGGCCGTGACCGCGGCACAGGTCTGCCCAAGACCGTCACCGTGCGCTCCGAAGAGATTCGCGAAGCGCTGCAGGATAAGCTCGACATCATCGTGAGCGCCATCCGCCAATCGCTGGACCACTGCCCGCCTGAGCTGGCCAGCGACCTGTACGACCGCGGTATCACCGTGGCCGGCGGTGGTGCTCTGCTGCGTGGGCTCAGTGACCTGCTGCATGAGCAGACAGGCCTGCCTATCATGATTTCTGAAGACCCGCTGAGCGCTGTGGCTGAAGGCACAGGCAAGTATCTTCAGGAGAATGATGATGTTTTTGACGAGGAGTAAGCCGCACCGCTGAGACCCAACGGCTGCTGCTCCGCCTTTCGCCATCTGCCCACCAGTACGGCACCGCACCACATGCGGGGCTGCTGCGTGAACTCATGGTCTGGCAAAAACGAGCGGTTCTCTCTCCTCCGTTTTAACAGGTGAAAAAACTCCAACCTCAACCTAAAACTTTGTCTTTTATTTCTAAAATGATTAACTCCGTTAAAAACTTCTTCGGGTTCGGCCAGTGCAACCCGAAGGAGGGTACAACCATCGTCATCAACTCAGAAAAACTGGAACGCCGCGTAGCTCTGCTCGAAGACGGCGTGCTGGAAGAATACAGCATTGAGCGTGAGGGCGAAGACAATATCGTCGGTGGCATTTTCAAGGGCCGCGTCAAGAACATTGAACCGGGCCTGAAGGCCATGTTCGTGGACATCGGCTATGAGAAAAACGCCTTCCTGCACTTCTGGGACGCCCTGCCCCTGGCGCTCGATTCCTCGCTGGAGGAAATCCAGAAGGAGGGCCGCCCCCGCAAGAAGCAGAAGAAGATTACCAGCAAGGACATACCCGATATCTACCCCATCGGTTCCGAGATTATGGTGCAGGTAACCAAAGGCCCCATCTCCTCCAAAGGCCCGCGCGTAACCACCAACATCTCCCTGGCCGGGCGCTATATCGTGCTCATGCCCTTTACGGACCAGTTCGGTATCTCCCGCAAGATTGATGACCCCAAGGAACGCCAGCGTCTGCGCCAGATTGTGCAGAAGCTCAACGTGCCGGAGGGCATGGGCATCATCATGCGCACCGTGGCCCAGGGCCAGCGATTCCGCCACTTTGTGCGCGACCTGGCCATGCTGCTGACCCAGTGGCGCGAGGTGGAAGAGAAATTTGCCACCAACCCTGCCCCCATGTGCGTTTACCGCGAGCCGGATCTGATTGAACGCACCGCGCGCGACTTCCTGACGGACAATGTGGACAACATCGTATGCGACAACCTGGAGACCACCCAGCGCATGCAGGAGATTGCCGGCAAGATTTCCCGCCGTTCCAAGCGCCACATCCAGTACCACCAGTACCGCCAGCCGATTTTCGAGGAACTGGGCATCGAGAAGCAGATTAACGAGGCCTTCCAGCGCCAGGTGCTGCTGCCCTGCGGCGGCTATCTGGTAATTGATGAAACAGAGGCACTCATTGCCATCGACATCAACACCGGCCGCAACAAGGGCAATAAGGACCTCGACAAGACCATCCTGGAGACCAACCTGGAATCTGCCCGAGAGATTGCCCGCCAGCTGCGCCTGCGCAACATAGGCGGCCTCGTGGTGGTAGACTTCATCGACATGCGCCACCGCAAGGACCAGATGGCCGTGTACAAGGCCATGAAAGACGCACTCAAACGCGACAAGGCCAAGACCCAGGTGATGCAGATTACCCCCATCGGCCTCATGGAAATGACCCGCCAGCGCATCAATGAATCGCTGCTGGACTACGTGAACGACCACTGCCCGTATTGCCACGGCCGCGGCCGTGTGAAGAGCGTGATGACCATGAGCGTGGAAATCCAGCGCCAG
Source organism: Akkermansia sp. (assembly GCA_017379255.1). Lineage (GTDB taxonomy): Bacteria > Verrucomicrobiota > Verrucomicrobiia > Verrucomicrobiales > Akkermansiaceae > Akkermansia. Next base: position 17,127 of record JAFNWZ010000151.1, read on the forward strand.
CTGAAAGCCACCATCATGCGCTACCGCGAAAATGTGGGCGACATGATCGTGGTGGTGAACAGCGATGTACTCAGCCGCTTCAAGAACGAGGATGCCGCCCTGCTCATGGAGCTGGAGCGCCAGTGCGCCGGCCGCCTCATCTTCCGCAGCGACCCCTCCATCCACCGCGAGGCCTTCGCCATCCTGAACCCGGCTAACAACAACAAGCCGCTTTTCCAGATTAACATGTAAACCTCTTACCGGCGGCGCTCTTCCCACGAGAGCGCCGCTCATTCTCCCTACTTCCTCCATGAAGAAAAAAATCCTCTTCATCATGCACCTCCCCCCGCCAGTACACGGGCAAAGCATGGTGTGCCAGCAAATCAAGGACAGCGCAGACATCAACCAGGCATTTGAATGCCGCTATGTCAACCTGTCGGCCTCGCGCTCTGCAGATGAAGTAGGACACTACGGCGCACTGCAGACCGTAAAGAAACTGTGGCGCTTTGCAGGCTCATTTCTCAACACCTTCTGGCAACTGCTGGCTTTCCAGCCTTCCACCTGCTACCTGACCATCACCTGCCACGGCATCCCCTTCCTGAAAGACGCCCCCTTCGTCATGCTCTGCAAGCTTTTCCGGCGCAGCATCATCCTGCACCAGCACAGCAAAGGCATGTCCACCTGCGCCCACAAAGCCCCCTACAGATGGCTGCTGCCGCTGATTTACCGCAACACCACCGTGGTGCTGCTCTCCTGGCGGTTGTACGATGACGTAGCCGCCGTGGTCAAACGCGAACAAGTAGAAATCTGCCCCAATGGCCTCTGAAACCATGATACGTTTTATTTACCTGGGCAACCTGCTTATCGAAAAAGGCCCGCTCATCCTGCTGGAGGCATGCCGCATACTCAAAGAGCGCAACATTTCGTTCCATTGCGACCTTGTCGGCGCCCCCACCGCTGAAATCACCCTGCACGCCGTGCAGGCACTCGCGCAGGAATACCAGCTAGGCAGCCTCGTCACCATACACGGCGCCCAGTATGGAAAAGCAAAAGAAGAACTGCTGAAACAAGCAGACGTCATGGTTTTCCCCACCTATTACCACAACGAATGCTTCCCGCTGGTATTGCTGGAAGGAATGAAACAAGGCCTGGCCCTTGTCTCGACAAAAGAAGGCGCCATACCCGATATCATACGCGATGGCGAAACCGGCCTGCTCATTGAAAAACAAAATCCGGAATCCCTGGCTCTGGCCATGGAGAAACTGGCAACTACCCCCGGTCTGGCGGCCCGGCTGGCCGCTGCCGGCACTCAACTATACGAACAGTGCTACTCAGAATCCGTGTTCATCAGCAGAATGATGGGCATCCTGAAAAACAGCTGCCCCCCTCATCACCTCTCTGACGAATACGAACGGCATCCCCAATGAGAAGTCGGGTGCTGGATGCTCCGCGTCGTCCGGCTCTCTTCCCCAGGGAGATAAAGTGAATACGTAAGGGGTTTTTCACAGAACAGGTCACGCCAGCGGCGGCGGGCACTGCTGACAAAATTGCACAACCAACGACTGCGGGTTATCCCAATAGGCATGCCGGAAAGAACCACCTTCCATTCATACTCTGCAATATTTGACCAACCGAGATTCTCACCTGTCACAGCAAACAGGCTTGTTATCAACTCCGGCAGCACGCGCACTTTCATGCTGTGGTTCACCAGGTCTCGGAAAAACACCATATCCGACAACACACGGAAACGCGTATCAAACCGGATGCCATGCTTCATGAAAGCTTCAGCCCGGTGAAAACAGGCACAGGTGATAATCTCACACGCTGCCTGGCTGGTCCACCGCCACGGCTGCACCGGCCGCCGGTGGCAGATATAGCGGCTATCGGCATCTACCACATAATAAGCGCCCACAACCAGCTCCACCTCCGGATGCTCAGCAAACTCGCCGGCAATCCGAGCCAGCACCCCGGGCATATACTGCTCATCACTGTTCAAATGCGCCGTAATATCGGCATCCGGCGGCAATTTCTCCCATGCCTTATTCAACGCATCATACATCCCGGCGTCAGGAACACTCTCATACGCAAACCTGTAACCTGGCCGCGATGCAGACTTCTGCTGCCACTCCCCAAGCCACTCCACCGTGCCATCAGTCGAAGCGCCATCCTGCACAAAATGATACACCTCCACCCCCGGCTGCACCTGATCCGCCACGGAATACACGCAGCGCTTCAGCCAACTCAAAGAGTTCATAACAGGGGTTATGATGTAAAATTTCGCCATTACCTTGACAAGCATATCAACTTTTCGCCGGAACACAAGACGATAATGCGTAATTACTCAAGTTGAACCTTTTTATCTTGCCATACAGGCCTGCATCGGTTAGACTGTAATCACCATGAACAGACTTGCAGGTAAAACCGCTATTGTGACCGGAGCCGGGCGCGGCATTGGCCAGGCCATTGCCCGCAGCTTTGCTGCAGAAGGCGCCAAGGTCATCCTTATTTCCCGTAATCCCGGCTCCTGCGGCAGCGCCGCAGATGCCATTAACACCGAGTTCCCCGACTCCTGCAAGGCATTCCCCTGCGATGTGGCTGATGCCGCCGCTGTAGAAACCTGCATCAAGGACATTCTGGCTGAATACCCCGCCATTGACATTCTGGTCAACAACGCCGGCATCACCAAGGACGGCCTGCTCATGCGCATGAAAGAAAGCGACTGGGACGCCGTGCTCACCACCAACCTCAAGAGCGTATTCCTCTTCGTGAAAGCCCTGCAGCGCACCCTCATGAAGAGCCCCGCCGGCCGCATCATCAACATTTCCTCCATCGTAGGCCTCACCGGCAACGTAGGCCAGAGCAACTACTCTGCCTCCAAAGCCGGTGTCATCGGCTTCACCAAGTCCATGGCCCAGGAAATTGCCAGCCGCAAGGTGACCGTCAACGCCATTGCGCCCGGATTCATCTCCACGGACATGACCGACGCCATTCCCGAAAAAGCCCGAGAGGCCCTGCTCTCCCGCATCCCCCTGGCCGACCTCGGCAAGCCGGAAGACATCGCCAACGCCGCCACCTTCCTCGCCTCCGATGAAGCCCGCTACATCACCGGGCAGGTCATCGTGGTCGACGGCGGCATGACGATGTAAAACCACATTTCTTTTCCTTACACCCCCGGAATG
>JAFNWZ010000152.1 GCA_017379255.1 Akkermansia sp.
AAGGTGCTATACTCAGCGCGTTTACGGCTATGAAAATGCGTTATCCGGGGATACTTCTGGCTTCCGTGCTCCTTCTCGGTGTGTGCTGGTGGAGCAGGGGTGCTGCTGTCATCGAGCGTCCCGCAGACGCGGCCCGCGTTTCCCAACAGCCGGTGGAGTGGATGGAGGCGGACATGCAGGCCGCTGCCACCGTGCTGCGCCTGCGGCTGGAGCAGGAACATGTGCTGGTCAATACGCTAGGCTTCTGCCATTACAACATCGTTTTCCATGCGGTGGTGGAGGAGTGTGTGCTGGGCGATATCCCTGTGGGTGCCCGGGTGCAGGTGGAGGCGGCGGATATCGAGGAATCCCCTTACCAGGAGGCGAATGAGGCATTCTGCGCCCAGCGGCGGCTGGAAATGAAGCTCGACCACGGCCAGCGCCGTGCCTGGTTGATTCTGCCGCCGGATGATGGGTTGACTGCTGTTCCCGGCGAAAACCTTTACCTCTGGAGCACAGGCGTATCACTCGGCATGCCCGGGCTCTGGTGGGGCGAGAGAACCGAGAATCTGGTGCAGAAGTATCTGCCCCTCTGGCAGGAACGCCGGAAAATTACGACCGCTTCCTGATGAGCTCATCCAGGGCATCGGTAGAGATGGTTCCCGATGAAGCCCTTTCGCCCCGGTGTTCGAGGAGAAATGCGGGCAGGCCGCTGGTGGGCGTAGAGAAGTCTGCATCTATTTTATTCTCCAGATGCTGGCGTATGGGCTGCAGTGCTTGCTCATTGATATCGGCGAGTTTATCCGGTAGAAAGATGAGCCGTATGGATTGCAGGATTTCGGTGGGCATTGCCGCCGGGTTTTCAAGTTTCTTTCCCTTGTACCAGTATACGAACGTTCCGTTCCGGCTATCGTAGTGGATGTTCAGACAGAGCGCGTCAAGTTCACCGTACGCCGGAGTCCGGTCAGGAAACCAGGCGCGGTAGGGCATCGGGGAGCCGGGAGCATAATTTTCGCTGGTGCTGATGCGGAAACGAACATCGTTGCCCAAGGCTTTTTTGTGCTCGAAGTAGTGGAAATCGGCATCGCTTCCCAGATAATCCACGCCCCTGGAAACCGTTTGCTGGAAGTTGATGTATTCCAGTGCCTGGTTCAGTGACCAGGTGTGCACCTGCTGCTGGCAGGAGCAGAGCAGCAGGGCAGAAAGAAGCATGCTGAATGCGTGTCTCATGGGAGCAGCGGGAGTTCGAGTTGTGTGATGAGCTTGCCTAATCCGGCAGAGCCGTAGCTTTTTGCTGCCTTGATATCCATGAGGGAAGAGGCAATCCGTTCGCGCTGGGGCATTTCGTTCTGCTCCATCCAGATGTCCCAGATGCTTCGGCGCTCTTCGCAAACGGAGGCAAGCTGTCGGCATTTGTCATAATGTTGCTGCATGCCGGGCGCATATTCCTGTGCCGTTGCTTCGTCCCAGATGCCGAACAAGTCGCTGAGCATCCCATCGATGTGTTCCTGCAACTCCTTCGCTGCCTGCAATCTCTCTGCCTCCGGATATACCTTGCCAGTGGCGGAAATGTCGAACCATTGTTCTATTTCGTATTTTCTGCCTTCGCGCAACAGGGAAACGGTATAGACCAGGAAACGTCTGCTGCCCCTGAACTCCATGCGTTGCTCTGCCTTGGTCTGCACGGGAAAGGCGTATAGGAGAAGCTGGGAGGCGATGAACTGGCTTTTCGTGAAATCCTCCGCGGTAATGCCCCAGGCGCTCTCCGGGGTGAATCCGCATCCACCGTTGATGCCGCTTGCTACTTCATTGGGAAGCGGCATCAGCACATCCGGGCTCAGTCCCTTTCCTTGCTCCAGCAGTTTTTCTGCTTTCCCCCTGCTTTCAGGAACGGGTTTGGTGAGGCTGCGCAGCATGTCAGTCTGAATCTGCCTGCTGATGTCCGGAGTGAGCGGCGAGGGGATGATGCTGTCCTCTGCCGGGAATCCCAGGGATTCCGCCAGAGACGCCGAACCGTAGAAATAAGCTTTCTCCAGAGGGGCAGATTCGTTGCCATCTGTCCACCATTGCGGGTGCAGTGCTTTTTCTGCCACATCAGCGTGGGGCAGGTGGGGCAGCTTATGTGCGGCATCATCGGCGCTCTCCTTGTCCTTGACCATCTCCAGCACCTGCCAGAAACCGGTTTCATATTCCTCGATGGCATCGTAATCGGCATCGGTGAGCCCGGTTGCCGGCAGCACCAACCCGCAGATGCACGAAAGAAGCGCTTTCTTCATACTGGTCGAGAACATGATTGAAGCAATTCAGATTGTTTGAGAGTGAGGGTGTAAGATTCCGGTAGTCTGTGTGCCCCCGCAGAAATCAGCAGGCGAACCATGGCTTCTCTCTCTGTCCAGAGAGCCATCAGCAAGGGAGTGTGACCGTGGCTGTTGATTGCGTCGGGGTTTGCCCCGGCCTCCAGTAGCAGGCGTATGGGTTCCAGCGGGGCGTTGTAGAATCCGCAATCCCAGCAGTGGTAAATCAGCGGGGTGTCTCCCCGCTTGTTTCTTGCGTTCGCACTGGCTCCGGCTTTCAGGGCAAGTGCAGCCAGATTGCACCTGGTGAACAGGAGCCGCGTGGCCGTTGCGCTGCGGAGTGCCGGGGGCGTGTGCTCCAGAATCAGACGGGCGGTGGTGGCGTCACTGGCGTAGTCGATGAGGGGGCGGTTTCCCTTGTTTCTGGCCTGGGTGTCGGCTCCGGCGCCCAGCAGGAGCTGCGCCGTCTCCGGAGAACGGGTGTATGCCGCCAGCATCAGGGGCGTGCGCCCTTTGCCATCGCGCGTGTCCACGGGTACACCAAGGGACAGCAGCTCTGCCACCCGGGGCGCGTTGCTGCACCAGGCTGCATACAGTAACTGGGATTCTGGCGTCATTTCTTAGCTTTTGGTTGGCGCACCACCTTGTACATGGCCTTGGCCAGCGAGGCGCGGTGATTCAGTTTGACATCGGTATCGTATGCCCATATCATGACGCCGCCGAATTTCTCCTGCTTCATCCAGCGGCATTTCTCGGCGATGAGCTGCGGGCCGTTGAACGAATGCATGGGGCCGGGCGAACCATCCTGGTTTTTGGATTGGAACTCATTCTCTGTGGGCTTGATGCGCGGATACCAGCTGATAATCTGCGAGTAGCCGTACTGGGTGCTCAGCGTGCCTTTCTGGTTGCTGTAGAAGGGCAGGCCGATGACTACGCGCTGCCTGGGCATGTGAAAATCATTCAGGCATTTGCGCGCGTCTCCCTGGAAACGCCCCATCGAGGAATGCTGGTCGGCCAGGTCATCGTATGACATGGTCATGAGGAAGTCCAGCTGGTCGGTGACATCGTAGATGGGTACCTTGTAGGTGACAGAGGCTGCAATGCTGATGGAAAAGGCCGAGCCTGCCAGTTCTTCCCGCAAATCGGCAATGAAGAGCCCGAAATTCACCCATTGGTCGTGGGTATCCGGGTATTCCCAGTCAATGTCAATGCCATTGTATCCGCGCTCAATAGCCCAGGTAGCCATGTTGCGCGCCAGCTTGCGGCGTGTTTCGGGATTGGCTACTGCCTGAGTCATGGGCTCATCCATGTGCGCAAAGCCAGCCAGCAGGAGCGATTTTGCCTTGGCTTCATTGTGCAGACGCTTGATTTCAGCCAGTGCTTCATCTGACACCACCTGGGGGTCAGCTCCTTCGCCCGCCCATTGGTACTGCACATCGCCTTCTGCTGATACCGTGTAGGCAAAGTGCACCAGGTCAGTAAACAGGTTGAAGTGCTCGGGGGTAAGGTGTACTGCTTCCTTGGCATTTCCCCAGCCTTTCACCCAGCGGGGGCGGTAATAGGGAACTACGCGGTATGGGAAGGGGTAGATCCGGCCGGCTACTCTCTCCTTAAGCGCAGCTGCCCGTTTCAGCTTAGGTTTTACTGTGCTGCCGTCTGCCAGGGTGACCCTGGTGCACAGCGCATCAATGAGACTGCCTCGTTTAGCTCCGCGCCCCAGGTTGTAGCTCAACCAGTAATAGACAGGCTCGCTGCCGATTTCGATTTCTACATCAAAGGAAAATTTCCCTTTCTTGTCTGGCTTTGCCTTGCCTTTTTCCTGCGCCAGTTTGTTGGTGTTGAGTGTGTATCCGTTCCACCCTCCGGAGGTGGAGAGGTACGCCATCTGGATATCTGATGTCTGCGAGGTTTTTCCATCGCTGAATTCCAGCTTTGTTATTTTTTCGCCAGGTTCACCAGTGATTTTGAGTTGCAGGACGGCCTGCTGCTTCACATCCGGGTAGAATACGCCGTGCGTGTGGCGCATTTCCACCGTTACGCCCTGCGTCAGTTGCAGCAAACTGGTTACCAGAATAAGCAAGAGCCATCTCATGCCCCGCATTCTATCAGATACCATCTGCTTTGCCAAGAAGGAAAGCCATCTGGTATCGCCCGGGCGGGGGGGGCGTGGCTGGAGATTTACCCATTCAGCAGGGCGCTCAGGAGGCTTAACACATAGTGCCCGAGGAATATCGTTCCCGATGCGAACAATGCAAGTTTTCCGTATGTGATGCGGGTGCGTTCCTTTTTTTGCGTGATGAGCTGCTTGAGTACATGAATGAAGCCAAGCAGCGCGTTCAGGAAAAGGTTGCAGAGAAGAGAGTACAGTATAATGGCGATAATATGGCCTGCGTCCGGGCTGTCTGCCGCGGTTTTTTCATGAAGAACCAACCACAATATCGTTGCCAGAAGCGCGATGATGAGCATATTCAGCATAACCCAACGGGTGTATCTGAACTTCTGTTTTTTGACATGGATGATGCAGCCTGGCTTGGAACAGGTGTGGACGGTGCCGTCCTTCCGTGGTATAATGCCGCTGACGCACAGCCCTATCATGATGAACAGGAACAGGACGAGTAATATCTTTTCCATACAGGGGAGTTATGCGAGGTAGTTGCGGATGTCGGCAAGGCGTTTCTCTGCGGTGGCGCGGCCGATGTTGTAGGTGGCGCGGAGCACGGCGGGGTCTTTGGTGAGGCGCTTGACGGGCAGGGGGGCAGCGGGGCGGATGACCAGGGCTTTGCCGGCGGCTTCCTGACGGTTCACATAGTCCCTCTGGGCGTTGTACATGAGGTGGCGCACTTCCATCGCCTGCACCAGTGCCGGGTATTTGCGGTACAGGAAGCGGATGAAGGGCATGGCGACGCTTTCTTTCTTATCATACTCTGCATGCTGGGTGAGGATGACCACGTTGCGCGTGTAGCCGATACTCTCAAAATACTGCAGAGGAATTGCGTCGGCAATGCCGCCGTCCAGCAGTTTCAGCCCATTTATTTCCACGATTTCCGACACCAGGGGCATGGAGGCCGAGGCCCGTATCCAGTCGAACTCGTGGTCCTCCCGGCCCTTGAATTCGTGGTAGTGCGGCTTGCCGGTTGCAATGTCTGTGCAGACGAGGTGGAACTCCATGGGGTTGGCTTCATAGGTCTCGAAATCAAACGGGTCATGCACGAGCGGCACTTCTCCGTAGCAGAAGTCTTTGCTGTACAGGTTGCCATCGCGGATGAGGTTCCACAGGCTGCAGTAGCGTTTGTCGTTGCAGAAGCGCTCGTTGTAGCGGATGGCGCGGCCAATCTGGCGGGATTTGTAGTTTACGCCGAAGGCCGCCCCGGCGGAAACGCCGATGGCGCCGTCAAATTCAATGCCGTGCTCCATCATCACGTCGATGACTCCGGCGGTGAACATGCCGCGCATGGCTCCGCCTTCCATGATGAGTCCTTTTTTCATGAGGGGGCGTTTTCCTGCGGTTTCAGTAACAGGGTTTTCAGCTGAGGCAGCGTATCGAAGAAGGGGGCCAGTGCCTGCATCCGGGCTGCGCTGCGGCGATTTTTCGGGAGCACCGGGTCGCCGAACGGGTGCGAATAGGCGCCGATTTCGGTGAGCGCCAGATGGAATTGCTCTGCCAGGGCGTTGAGCCGCAGAATCTCCCATGCGCCTCCTTGTCTGAAATACCGGAGAGTCTCGTATTGTTGTTGCAGGGCAGCGGCGCAGTCCCGGTCATTTTCCATGGCAGCGGCGGCGCAGATGCCGGTGAAGAAATGAAGCGCGGTTTTGTAATCCTTTGCCCAGCGTTTCTGCAGCAGTTGCGCGGGCAGTTGCAGCACGGCAGCGCCGCCTAGCTTATCCACCAGCGTCTGCACGGCCTGGCGCAATGCCGGGTCTGCCTTTTTGTCTGTCAGGATGTCTTCTGCATCTGCGCTCAGCAGCTCCAGGGTTTCAAAGCCTTCGTCCAGGATGGGGGCCTCGTAATCAATACCACATTCGCCGGCATAGACATAAAGCATCCATTGCCCCTGCCAGAGAATGGCATCGGCCAGCATGATGATGTTTTCCCGGTATGCCGGCGCCAGCAGCCGCAGAGTTACCAGAGGGGCTTCTATGCGTTCTGCAGCCTGGTGGATGCGTGCGGCGGTCAGTTTGCCGTCCTGCTGCAGGAGTTGCAGTTCGCGTAATTCCTGGTAGATAGCCATGGCCTCTGCCAGCGAAGTGCGGGCAATGTCTGCGCTGACCGGGGCGGTCACCTGCGGCGCGGGGGCTGCCTGCTGTGCAGGACACGGCAGCAGCGCAAGGCTGATAAGGGCGGTGATGAGTAGATGGCGGGTCATTCTTCTGTCGTATGTTGGTATTGGTCTCCGTGGGTGGCGTATTCCACCAGGTGCGCGCGGATGAACTCTGCATTGTTGCCCCGGAGGTAATCCTCCGGGGTTTTGCCTCTTTGCGTGCGCGCCATCGGGGCGGCGCCGTGTTCCAGCAGCCAGATGACGAGCACAAAATCATCCGTTGCGCAGGCATGGTGCAGTGCGGTGCAGCCGCCGGTGCCGGGCAGGGAGTAGTCGATGGGGTAGCCCTCCTGTATCATGGGCAGCAGCTCGTGCAGGGCTTTTTCGTGGGTCTCCGGGCTGGTGGGCTCGGCGGGGGCGGTTGTTTCCTGCCTTGCCGGGGTGGCTTCCCTTGCCGGGGTGGCTTCCCTTGCCGGGGCGGCTTCTCTGGACGGAGCCTGCGCCAGCAATTGCTGAATCTGCTTGCGGTGCGGGCCGCTGGCGCAATCTGCTGGCGATGCGCCGCGGTGGGTGAGAATCCGTGGGTTGGCGCCGTGCTGCAGCAGGTCGGTGACCAGCTGCACATCGCCAATGGCGCAGGCATAGTGCAGGGCGGTGTTTCCTTTGCTGGAGGGCAGGAGGATATCTGCCGGTTCTCCCCCGGCTATCAGCGGCAGTAGTTTGAGCAAACGCCTGCGGAACAGGGGATTAAGTTCCGTGTTTTGTTGAATCCGCTCCGTGTGTGCCTGGAACCGGGCCTGGCTGCCGGCTTCGTCACCAAGGGCTGCGGACAGCAGCGCGAGGGTAACAAGGAATCCTCTGGAGACGATGCGGCGCATGGTTTTCTTATGAGTTCTGCGTGATTTCCTGGAGCTTCTGTTGGGCTCGGGCGTGGTCGTTGCTGGCGGCTTCCTTGAACCACTTGATGGCCTTTTCCTTGTTCGGGGAGCAGCCGCGCCCCTCCAACAGCATGAGCCCCAGACGGTAACATGCTTCGGTGCTGCCCATCCGTGCACCAGTCCAATACCAGTCGAATGCTTTATCGGCATCTGCTTCCACCGCGAGTCCCACTTCATAGCAACGCCCCAGCTGCACTGTGGCCGAACCGCTCAGGCCATCGGCCGCCTGCTCCAGCAGGGGAATGGCCTCCTGAGGCTTGCGTTCTATCCCTATGCCGTGCAGCTTGCAGAACGCAAGCCAGAAAGTGGCCTCTGCATGCCCGCAGCTTGCTGCCTTCTCGAAAAGAACCGCGGCTTCGGCAAAGTTCTGTACGCCGTTTACCCCTTGCAGACGGCAGAACCCGAGACTATACTGGGCGTTGGCATTTCCGGCAGCGGCGGCGCGTTTCAGCCATGCAAGCCCCAGGGTGTCGCTTTTACTCACGCCCTCACCGCTCAGGTGCGCCATACCCAGGCGGTACATGGCTTCCTCGTGATTCTGCGCAGCAGCCTTTACCCACCAGCGGCAGGCTTCATCCGCGTTCTTGCTGACCCCATTGCCCAGGAGATAACATTCTGCCAGCTGGCATTGCGCCTCTGCGTATCCCTGGTCGGCCGCTTTCCGCAGCCACTCCATTCCTCTGGCTGTGGATTGGGCAATGCCGCTGCCGGTGAAATAACAGCGCGCCAGCTGGAACTGTGCCGCGGCATCGCCAGCTGCTGCGGCTTCCTGATTCACTGTGGTCAATGAGGCCACCATGACTGCTTCTTCTGCATCCTCGTATTCCTCATGGGCATAACAGGGCGTGCCCATCAGGGCAACGGTAACGAGCAGGGCAGTCTTTCTGATTCGGAGTGGCATTGGTGCGTTCAATCTACCATTTTTTGTGCCTGCTGGCAAGTGTATATAACGGGTGCGTTTTTACTGTAAAAAAAGCCCTGTCGTACGACAGGGCTTAAAGGCTCACTCTTCAGATGATGCGCCGGCTGCATCATTGTCAATGGTAAAGGATTTCCATTCGCTTAAAATGTTGCCCGGGTGACCGGAGGTAATCTGCTTACCGTTGCGGTCTACAAAGATGCAGTGGGGAATTCCACCGGGGGCGGAGTGGCCGGGAACCTTGGCTGCCTTGTCATCGTTGCCCATAACGGTCAGGAACTTGATGCCGAAATTCTTGACGAAATTCTTAGCAGCAGCGGGTGTCTTGTCCTGGCAGAAAAGGATGATGTCCACCTTGCCGGACTTCTTAATATCCTTGTACAGCTCCACGATTTCCGGCATTTCCTTGCAGCACGGCCCGCACCAGCTGGCGGAGTACAGGTAAATGAAATAGTCCGCCTTGTCATTGACGCGGCCTTTGACCTTCTTGACTTTCTTTACGGCTGTCACAACCGGACTGGCTGTTTTCCTGGCCTTTTTTGCGGTTTTGGTTTCGGAAACCGCGGTATCATCTGCGTTTGCAGAAAGCGGGGCAAGCGTGGCAAGAGCCATGATGCCAACGGTGCGGATAAGGGAGATGGTTGTCATTTGTACTATCGGGGTACGGAGTTGATGCGGTGGTGGCGTGAATTACTGGAGACTCTGCATGGCTGCCACAAAGTTCTGGATGGCTGCAAGCAATTCCTGGCTGTTGTAGAAATTGTTATCGGCTGTCTTCTGCAGCGCCTGCTGGAGAGCAGAGGCAACGGCCATGGTTTCGTCCCCCATTTCAGCATTGATAGTGGCGATTTCCTGTGGTGTTGCCGTGGGTTTGCAGCCTGCAAGCTGAACAAGCATGCCGGAAAGCTGGTTGATGCCGGCTGCGACCTCCTGCGGGTCATCGGCTATCTGTTTAATGTTGAGCATTTCCGTTATGCCTTTCAGAATGTTCATCTGGGCCTGGACAAAGTCTGAAGCCGAAAGCGTTTCGCCCTGTTCCTGAGCCTGAACAGGTGCTACCAGGGCAGGTACTGCCGCAAGAATGAAGTGCTTGTAGGGAATCATACGCGCGCATGATACACGAAGGCGGGGCGCGAATCAAGCCTTTTGCGTAGGATGTTGGGAATCAGGGGGAAGAAAAGGAACCGCTTTCCGGTGAATAGTGGTAAACCTCGATACGTTCCCTGCTGCTGGTAATCTGGCCTTCTTCATCTGTATCCAGCTCGGTGTACCGGACCACTATGTCACGGTATTGGTCCGGCCCCCATGTTTCCAGGGTTATCTGAGCCCAGCCGTCCTTGTAGATGGTGCCATCGTCATGGGAATCATAACAGCGGATATGGAGGTCTCCCTCCGGGCCGGGCACGGTGATAAAACCGTTTCCTTTCCCCGTCTGGCTGTAGGAATAGAGAATAAATCGCCCCATGTCTATGATTCCCTGCATGTCAGTGTCCTGCAGATTGGGGTTGGCGTTTTGGAGTTTTGCGGTCAGATTATGTTCATCGGCGCGCAGGGAAATGGGGAATTCCAGATTCGACAAGGCTCCGTGTGCCCGCAGCATCTGGCCGATTTCGCCCTGTGGCCTGCTCATGGTGTCAAGGGGGGTGCGCCCGCGCGCATCCAGCGCATTCACGTCTGCTCCGGCATCAAGCAGAAGCTGCACGCATTCCTTCACGGCGGCACGCCCGGTTGGCGAGGGCGATTCGGCAACGGCACAGTGCAGGGGGCAGGCGCCCGGGTGGTAATCTACGGCTTTTGCGTTGGCATCTGCGCCATGGTTAAGCACATAGCGCAGCAGTCCGGGGTCTTTCAGCCTGGCTGCTACTCCGGCCGGAGGAATGCCCATGAAGCCGTCTGGCCCATGCAGTTTGCCGCCGTGTTCCAGCATGAGGGGCAGCAGGTGCTGGTTTCCGGGGTACAGGCACATTTCGATGGCCGAGGTGAAATCACGGTGGTTAGGGTCGGCTCCGTGTTCGAGCAGCCAGATGATGGCCTGGGTGCGCGTGGCTTCGTCGTGTGTCTGCTGCGGGCGGTTGTTGCAGAACATGCGGAGGGTGAAATTATCTGCCTTTGTCCCCAGCAGGTAGCTGATATCCGCACTGAGCTTATACCCATGCCTCAGGTGCTCGGTGAGTCCGTATCTTCCGAATCCGGTTTTGAAGAACAACAGAAGCAGAATGAAGGTGCCGTACCGGAATGAATGCAGGTAAGACTTGTTTTCTCTCTTTTGGCGCGGGGCGCTGCCGGGGAAGGGGATGGTGGTGAGCCTCTTGCTCCACCACTCCTGGGTTTCCGGGGATTCATGCAGCCTGAAATAGCGGTACAGCCTGCCGGCCAGGAAAATGAAGAGACCACATATGGCCAGACTGCATAGAATGAGGACGGCTTCCCTCACCACGCCCGGATTATATATGAAATCATGCGCGTGAGCCAGCAGGAAACCGGGCATGCACAGCCTCAG
>JAFNWZ010000153.1 GCA_017379255.1 Akkermansia sp.
GCTCCATGGGTATCGCCGGTTCCATCGTTGACCAGAACTTCTGGGAAAGCTACATGGGCATGCGCGTGCAGGCTGTCGACATGACCGAAGTGCGCCGCCGCATGGAGCTCGGCATCTACGACAAGGCTGAGTTTGACCTGGCCATGGAGTGGGCCAAGAAGTATGTGAAGATTGGTCCGGACCGCAACCGCCCCGACCTCATCCTCTCCCCCGAGGAGAAGGAGCGCACCCTGCGCGAGTCCATCCTCATGACCATCATCTTCCGCGATATGATGCACGGCAACCCCTACCTCAAGACTATCGACCGCGAGGAAGAGGGCCTGGGCTTCAATGCCATCTGCGGTGGCTTCCAGGGTCAGCGCCACTGGACGGACTTCTACCCCAACGGCGATATGGCCGAATCCCTGCTCAACAGCACCTTCGACTGGAACGGCCCGCGTGAGGCTATTCCCTTCGCTACGGAAAACGATGCCATGAACGGCGTGTGCATGCTCCTGCTGCACCAGCTCACCGGCCGCGCTGCCTGCTTCTCCGATATCCGCACCTACTGGAGCCCCGCCGCTGTGAAGCGCGTGACCGGCTACACCATGGAAGGCCTGGCCAAGGACGGTATCATGCACCTCATCAACTCCGGTTCCACCGCTCTGGACGGCAACATGCACTCCACCGCTGAAGATGGTACGCCCATCATGAAGAAGACCGGCGAGACCACCCAGGCCGACATCGAGGCTATGATGGGTGCTTCCGAATGGTGCCCGGCCAACCGCGAATACTTCCGCGGCGGCGGCTACTCCCTCCACTTCGTGTCCAAGGGCAATGTGCCGGTAACGATGATCCGCATGAACCTTGTGAAGGGCCAGGGCCCGGTGCTCACCATCGTGGAAGGCTGGACCTGCGACCTGCCGCAGGACGTGAACGACAAGCTCGACCAGCGCACCGACCCGGGTTGGCCCACCACCTGGTTTGCCCCGCGCCTCACCGGCAAGGGTGGTTTCAAGGATGTGTACACCGTCATGGCCAACATGGGTGCCAACCACGGCGCCTGGACCTACGGCCACATCGGTGCCGACATCATCACCCTGGCTTCCATGCTCCGCATCCCGGTATACGCCCACAACGTACCCGAGGACAAGGTATACCGCCCGGCTGCATGGGACCTCTTCGGTACCGCATGCCCCGAAAGCGCAGACTTCCGCGCCTGCGCCAACTTCGGCCCCATCTACGGTAAGTATTAATCTCATTTACCATGGCAGGCTGCCGGGGGTGACTCCGGCAGCTTGCCTGCTTTTTCCCTGATATGGCATACGTACTTTGCTTAGATTGCGGCGCGACCAATGTACGCGCCATTCTCGTTGATGACAAGGGGCAGCTGGTAGCCAAATCCAGCCAGCCCAATTCCACTGATGCCGGCGCTGAGAACCCGGATTTCCATGTGTGGAATGCAGACCGCATTCTGAACCAGCTGGCCACCTGTGCCCGGGAAATCCTGCCGCAGATTGATGCCGCGCAGGTGAAAGGTGTGACCATCACCACCTTTGGTGTGGACGGCGCGCTGGTGAACGAAGCCGGTGAGTTGCTTTACCCGGTGATTTCCTGGAAGTGCCCGCGCACGGCAGAGGTGATGAAGCGCGTGGCGGAGTATATGCCCCAGGCCATGCTCAACAAGATTTCCGGTGTGGGTGAGTTCGCCTTCAACACCATCTACAAGCTTATCTGGCTCAAGGAAAACCGCCCGGAGCTGCTGGAGCAGGCCCACGCCTGGCTCTTCATCTCCAATATCCTGGCCCACCGCCTCACCGGCGTGATGGCTACAGACCGCACCATGGCCGGTACTTCCCAGATGACTGATTTGGTCACCGGGGACTGGAGCACGGAGATTCTGGCTACCCTGGGTATCAGTAAAGATCTGTTCCCGCCCATGGTGAATGCCGGCGATGTCATCGGCACGCTGACACCCGCCGCCTGTGAGCTGCTGGGCCTGCCGAACGCCGTGCCGGTCATCTCCACCGGGCATGATACGCAGTTTGCCCTCTTTGGCAGTGGCGTGCAGGAAAACCAGCCCTTCCTTTCCAGCGGCACCTGGGAAATTCTGATGCTGCGCACCGCCAAGGCCAGCCTCGAAACAGAGGACTACGCTGCCGGTGCCACCGTGGAATACGACAGCAAGGCAGGCCTGCTCAACCCCGGTCTGCAGTGGATTGCCAGCGGTATCATCGAGTGGGTGAAAGCCACCTGCTACAATGGCGAGAGCTTCGATACCATGGATGCCGAGGCAGAGAAGATTGCCCCCGGCTGCGATGGCGTGAAACTCATCCCCGATTTCCTGCCCAGCGATGCCGTGCCCGGCAGCATCCAGGGTCTGGTGCTGGGCCGCACCCGCGCCCACATCTACCGCGCCGCCATGGAAGCCCTCACCCTGCGCCTCAAACAGCGCCTCCAGAAGCTGGAGAAGGTAGGCGGCTTCAAATCCACCGATCTTCTGCTGGTAGGCGGTGGCGCCCGCAACAAGGTATGGACGCAGATGCGCGCTGACATCCTCGGCCTGCCCATCCGCATCTCCAATGTCTCCGAAAGCACCGTGCTTGGCGCCGCTATGTATGCCTTTGCCGGTGCCGGTGTCTTCGAATCCCCCGAAGCCTGCCGCGATTCCTTCGGCATCACCTACACCACCATCACCCCCGGCGAACAACAATCCGCCTACGCTGAGCTGTACAGCTGATTATTCCTTATTCATTATTCCCTATTCACTTAAACTATGGCTAATCCCGAACTCTACATCAAACCCGCTCTGCCGGAGCTCATCTTCCCCTGGCAGAACTATGACCCGCAGACCCGCGAAGAAATCGACGCTTTCTTCAACAGCCCCGAAATCCGCGTAATCAAGGAGCGCATGGTCGACATGGGCCGCCGCCTCTGGCAGCGCGAATACGTGGACGGCAACGGTGGCAATCTTTCCGTGCGCGTGGCCAAGGACCTCGTGCTCTGCTCCCCCACGCTCTGCTCCAAGGGCTTCATGACCGTGGAGGACATCTGCATGGTGGACATGAACGCCGGTCAGCTCTGCGGCTACCGCCCCGCCACCAGCGAGGTGAAGACCCACATCGCCATGATGAAGGAAGTGGGCGTGAACGCCTGCATCCACGCACATCCCCCGTGCTGCAATGCCTTCCTCTTTGCCGGCATGGTGCCGCCGAACGGCATTAACCCCGAGGCCGATATCTTCCTGGGCCAGATTCCGCTGGCTCCCTACGGCACCCCCGGTTCCCCCGAGACCGCCGCTGCCGTGGCCAAGGCCTGCCACCAGAGCACCGTGGTATTCATGGAGAACCACGGCGTCATCACCGGCGCCCGCCACATCGAGGAAGCTGAGTGGTTCATGGAAAATGCCGACGCCTACTGCAAGATGGTGCTCTTTGCCGATATGCACGGCGGCAAGCTCAACCAGGTGAACGAGGCCGGCATCGCCGACTTCCTCGCCATCCGTAAGAACATCGGCTACGCCGTACCCGAAGGCCAGCCCCTGTACAACTTCCGCGAGTACAACGGCTACACCATGGGTATCGCCGGTGAGAAGAAGGACTGATAGTCCTCTTACGCATCCCCATTTCAGCCTCTCTGTGGTGCTTGTCACCGCAGCGGGGTTTTTAGTATCAAGGTGTTGTGTTGCTTTGTGTAAAATTTCAAGTTGTACTTGAAATTTTACACAAGACATGCTAATATATTCCCTGTGAACGGGAAACAATATATTGAGCGAGATGTGACACCTCATCTGCAAAAGCTGATGAGCAGTTATCCAGTGGTCACTATTTGCGGCCCTCGCCAGTCAGGAAAAACAACCCTGGCCCGGCATTTGTACCCGGAATATGACTATGTGAGTCTCGAAAATCACAACGAGCGCAAGCGATTTTACGATGACCCCATAGGGTTTCTGGAATTGCACGCTGCGCCCTGTATTTTTGATGAAGTGCAGAACACGCCGGAGCTGCCCAGCTATTTGCAGGGCATCATTGATGAGCATGATACCCCCGGAATGTATATTCTGACCGGCAGCCTGCAGATGGAGCTGCAGCAGGTGGTGACGCAGAGTCTCGCAGGGCGCACCGGCATGGTCGATTTGATGCCGCTTTCGTTGCATGAGTTACAACGCGCGGGGATTATCCTGAGCCGCGATGAATATCTGCTTCGCGGAGGACTTCCCCGTGTTTATGTTCAGGATATAGACCCGGTAAATGCCTATTCTGATTATTTCCGCAGCTATGTGGAGCGTGATATCCGTCAGTTGGTGAATGTACGCCACAAGACAGAGTTTGAATTGTTTGTGAAGCTCCTGGCCGCCAGAGTGGGGCAGGTGGTTAATTTATCATCCATGGCGGGAGAGGTGGGCATAAGTTCTACAACCTTGCGCGAGTGGCTTTCCTTGCTGGAGGCTTCATATATTGTCTTCACCCTTTATCCCTACTACCAGAACTATGGCAAGCGACTTACCAAATCGCCCAAAATATATTTCACGGAGCCTGGCCTGGTGGCAAGCCTGTTGGGCATTGAAACGCCAGCACAAGTCGGGCGTGACCCGCTTATTGGGAATATGTTCGAAAACCTGGTGGTGCTTGAGGCGCTCAAGAGCCGCTTTAATGCCGGGCGTCGCTCAAATCTCTACTTCTTCCGTGATGTCCGTGGGTACGAAGTTGACCTTATCCTGGATGAACAACGCCAGCCGCGTCCCATAGAAATCAAAGCAACTCATACCTATGATTCCAATCTGTCCAGGAATGTGCGCCAGTTTGGTTCTATTGTGAAGGATGCGCTTGACCCCCACCTTATTTACGCAGGGGCTTCCATGGGGGTATCCCAAGGCGTCTCTATCGATTCTTATCTTGATATCTATCACGTGATGAATGGTTAAGCGGCTTTTGTGTAAAATTTCAAGTACAACTTGAAATTTTACACAAAAGCATATAAGCTACACGCGGAGAGTGGTCTGCATGTTTTGTCAGGGAGGGGGACTTCAGTTCCCTCCTTAAAACGGGCAGGACTGAAGTCCTGCACTCCGATCGAACGAAGTGAGGATATCGTTTCCAGTGAAGCAAGGCTTAACCATTTCCCAATGATTGGGGAAATATAATGCAGAGGATTCCGGTAAACGAAATCCTTGCCCTGTCGGGCAAGGACGATATCCAGCGGAGCTGGACGATATCACGGCTTACGCCGCGACGATATCCTCACTGCGTTCGGACTGGAGCCAGAAACGCAGAGCGTTTCTGACCCCTCTCTGGTCCACATAGCGCGTTCGCAGCAGCGTAGCATCCCGGTGACCGATTTCCACCTGCAGCTCGGCATAGCTGCGGAAATGGCTCAGGTGGTAGCTCGCAAAGGTGTGGCGCAGGGCATCCTGCGGCCATTTGCGGTCGCTGCCCCAGCCTGCGGCGTGGCGTAGTTTGCGCCAGTGGCGCAGCCAGTTGGCGGGGCATATCCTTGCTGTTTCGGGCTGCTGGTGCTTGCGTAATATCCGCTGCAGCGGGCGGTGAATCGTCACCCGCCGTGCGCCCCCTGTCTTGCTGTGCTGCGGCAGAATGTAAATCGCCTTCTCCTGCAAATCCACCTGCGCCCAGGTGAGTCGCGCCACCTCATGCGGGCGGATACCGGCGTAGAGCATCATGCCCACCGCCGCTGCGCAGCTGCCGCCCTGGTAGGTCTCTGCCGTTGTGGTAATCTGCTCAATCTCCTGCGGGGTGAGAATCGGCACGGGCTGCTCCACCACCCGTGGCGCCTCCACGCGAGCTACCGGGTTCGCATCGCACCAGCCGCGTTTCACGGCGCTGGAAAACACACCGCTGAGAATCAGCCTCGCCTTCTGCCGCTGCCTCGGTGTATCAAAGGCCTGTTCAATATATTCCGCGCATTCCTGCGGCGTGATGCTGCGCACCCGTCGCTTCGCCAGCCCCTTGCAGCGCAGCATAAACCTCCGCGTGAAATACCGGAAGTCGTATACCGTTCGGATTCTCCTGTCCTTCCTTGCCTCAAGTGCAGTGGCCACTGCCTGTTCAAAACTAACCGTGCGTTCCTGTTGCCGCAGCGCTTCTGCGCCTGCGGTAATGCATCGCCTGGCTCGTTTGATGCTGCCCTTGTTAGCTGCCAGAAGTTCTTTAGCCAGGATAGCTGCTTCAAGTACAGGTACTCCCGTCGCGCTCAGAATTGCCAGAGCGGCTTGATTGTCGGTATGCTGTGTAGGTGTCATGGTTTATGGCTTTCGGAATCCGTAAGTCAAGCACACAAACTGTTTTAATTCGATAAAATTGTGATACTCGGTTCACCGTTTCATATTGCGATGTTTTTTTGTTTCCGATACTGGTATCTTTTCTGTAACTGGTAATTAGCCAATACCATCTTACGGATTCCGAAAGCCATAAACCATGACACCTACACAGCATACCGACAATCAAGCC
>JAFNWZ010000016.1 GCA_017379255.1 Akkermansia sp.
AGATTAAAGGAACCGGAATACAAACCGACTTCCAAAGCTCTCATTACATTACCCACAAGAACCTTGTCGGCATTCTTATTCGCGCTCTTGATATATCCGCTATATCCGACCGTGCCCACACCAGCCAAGAGAGTGAGGTTTTCTGTCTCTGGGAAGCGCTGTGGAACTCGGTTGGCCGCTCTGCCGGGTTTGCGCTGAGCGATATTGCGGAATACGGGCCGGTGTATCAGCTGTTCCTGGCTTTTCTGATGTTTGTGGGCGGAAACCCTGCCGGCACGGGCGGTGGTGTCTATGCTCCGGTGTTTGCCTTGTGCCTGCTGGAGGTGTACCGCGTACTGAAGGGCAAGCAGGATGTAGAAATGCATAACCGCCGCATTGCCCGTAACACGGTGGAACGCGCTATGGCCACTGTGGTGCTTTCCATTTTCTGGATTGTGTTTACCACGCTGGTACTGCTGCTGCTGGAACCTGCCGTGGCGCAGCAGCCGCAGGGCCTGGTCAAAATGATGTTCATGGAGGTGAGCGCTTATACCACAACCGGCTTTGAGCTGGGGGCTCTGCCGCAGATTTCTGATGTTTCCAAGCTTATTGTATCGCTGAACATGCTTTTCGGGCGTGTGGGTATGTTCACGTTCATGCTTATCTTTATCCGCCAGCAGGAGCCCTCGCCCATTCGTCTGCCGGAAACCCGTTTACCTCTTACTTGATTCTATATGATGAAATTCGTTATCATTGGTATTGGCCAGTTTGGTCGGGCCCTGGCTCTGCACCTTGCAGACCTTGGCTTTGAAGTCACGATTCTTGATGAGCGTGAATCCATCATCACAGAACTGAAAGACCGCGTTACATACGCGCTCGTGGGTGATGCCACGGATATCCGCGTGCTGCGCCAGCTGGAGCTGGTGGGGGAAGATACCTATGTGGTTGTGGCCGTGGGTGAGCAGTTTGAGCGCAACCTGCTTATTACAGCCCAGCTGAAGGAACTGGGGGTGCTGAATCTGCTGACCCGCAGCGTGAATGAGCTGCATGGCAAGTTGCTCAAGCTTATCGGGGTGAGTGATCTCATCCGCGTGGAAGAGGTGGCTGCCCGCCAGCTGGCGGCACGCTTTACGAATGAAGGCCTGATGCGCCTGCGCCGTATGGATGCCACTCATTCTCTGGCAGATGTGCACCTGCCCGCAGAGTGGGTGGGCCGCAAGTTGCTGGAGGTGGGGCTGCGTTCGGAATACCACTTGAATCTGCTTACGGTGCGCCGGGGTAAGGTGAATGAGAATCATGCCGCGGATGATGTCCTTTCTGAGCCGGAGCAACCGGTGATTGATATGCCGGATGCCAGCCTGGAATTTCTGGAGGGAGATGTGCTGGTGTTGTTCGGCAAGGATAGCGACTTGCAGCGTTTTGTGGAAAAATTTGACTTGCAGGGGGAATAATGAGTGCTCGTGTGATACTGCCGGAACAGGAGTTTGCTGGCTACATTTTTGACCTGGATGGTACGCTGGTGGACAGCATGCCGGTGCATTACCGCGCCTGGCGCTGGGCGTTGCAGAAGCATGGCTGCCCGCACCACGTGTTCCAGTGGGCGGAGTTTGTGGCTCATGGTGGCATGGCTGCTCCTGATATTGTGGCCGATCTGAATGCAACCTACGGCCTGGAGATGGAGCCGGAGGTGGTGGCGGAAGAGAAGCGGGAGCGTTACGCATGGCTGCTGTTGAATGAGAAACTTCCCGTCATCCCAGAAACGGTGGCTCTGGTGCGCCAGCTCAAGGCTCGTGGCATTCCCTACGCAATCGGCACGGGGAGCATGCCTGCTGGCGCTATGGAAACCTTGCTTTCCGCCAGCGTGGCTGATTTGTTCAGCATTATGGTGACTCCGGCAGACGTGCCGCCGGGCTTTGGCAAACCCCGGCCGGATATTTTCCTGCTCTGCGCGGAACGCATGGGGGTGAACCCTCGTGAATGCGTGGTGTTTGAGGATGCCGAACCGGGCATTCAGGCTGCTATTGCCGGCGGTATGGCTTATGTGCGCGTAGGCGAATGCCCGCCCGTGCTTGATTAACGGTTAATCCCGCAGCGGCGCACACATTCGGCCCAGGTGGTATCCCGGGTCATCAGCCCGGTGAGCCACGGTTCGTCCTGCAATGCTGCTGCATTGGTGAATGCTGCCGGGCGCGTGATGCGCGTGAAAAGCACGCGTTTCATGGCGCTTTTCGGGATGCGGCGCAGACCATAGCCAGCAGGCTGGCCATCGCGCGCGGTGTGGGCAGACCATACGCAGGCGCTTTCTCCCTCGTCCTTGACCAGGATGACGAGATGCCCGCGCTCCCGGGCTCCGATGCGGTCATTCCACCAGATTTTGAGAACATCTGACGGGCGGGCCCGGTTCCAGTCCGTGAAGTTGATGCCGGCTCCCAGCCGGTGTACCAGCAGAGCAAAGCCCGGGCCATTGGCATTGGCGTAGCCCCAGGGGCCCTCACCATCCTTGACCATGCGGGGCAGCAGTGCCTGCCAGGCCTCCGGGGAAATGGCGCGGCGGTTCCTTTCTTCCCACTGCAGCAGGGCTGAGAGCGTGGCGGCCCAGACTGCTGCAGAGCAGAAGGATGGACGCGCGGTGAGCGGGCTGAATACCGGTCGCCCCTGTTGTTCGTTCCATTGAAAGGAGTCGGCCAGCGCTTGTTTGGCGTAATCCTCTGTGCTGTAATTGCCGGGTCCATGGCTCTGGATGCCCATGATAGCGCTTTGCATGCTTTTCCACCATGGATACGGGCGCTGGACTCCCTGGCTGTGGAAAACGCCGCAGCTGAGAAACAGGAGGATGAGAACCAGTGTACGCATGGTGTTCAGCCAGTGTAGAGAAACCAGGTAGCAGCCGCAAGGATAAAGCTGGAAACTGACGCGATATGTTACTCATGTTATGGAATAAAAACACTTGAAGTTGTAAATTGGATTGGCTACAATTGTGCACATGAAGAAAAGTTTGTGCATGTGCGTTGCTCTGGCATCCTCTGCCATGGGGGAAGGGTGGTTCGATACATGGCTGGACAATACTTCTGCCATGGCTCAGGAGTTGTGCAATGATTGGAAACATCAAATGCCGGAAACGGGCATGATGCCCAGCTATGTTTCAGCCGAGTTTACTTCCAATATGGGTGAGCGCCATGGTGGTTCCAGCATCCGATGGCAGCAGTACAGCCTTTGCCTGCCGCTGGCTGACCCCCGGCGCTCTGGAGGTAAGGGGTGGATGTTCAATGCCTCTGTCAATGCTGATGTGACCCTGCTGCACTCAACCGGCTCGCTTGATATCCGGCATAATGAGCTGTATCATTTTGCCGTACCGGTGGCTGCCATTGTGCCGCGGGATAATGGAGATAGCATGGTGCTGGCTCTTTCTCCCAGTCTGGATTCAGATTTTGCCCGCAGTGCCCACAGTTTCCATTGGAATATGATGGGAACTTACCGCGTGAGTTGCAGTGAATCGTTTTCCTATGCTGTCGGCCTTGCCTATGCGCCGTATGCCAGTACCTGGAATATCATGCCCGTGGTAGCGTTCGATTGGGATATCTCCCCGGATTGGTCATTGACCCTGAGTGGTTACAGCGTGCGTGCCATGCGAAACATGGGGGACGGACTCAGCCTGGGGGCGTTTGTCAAAGGCGCGGGTGGTTCATGGGCGGTGCAGCAGGCGCAGGGAACCCGTATGCTGCGCGTGCGTTCGCTCGTGGTCGGCGCCACGGTGGAGTACGATTTTTCTCAGCCGGGGCAGACAAAGCGCATCGTCACCTGCTCGGTCGGCAGCATTGTGAGCACAGCCGTGGATGTATGCAGGTACAATGATGACCGGGACCGTGATGCCAGCCACCATTACCACCCTGGCTTGTATGTTTCAGCCGGAGTGGATTTCCGGTTCTGAT
This sequence comes from Akkermansia sp., assembly GCA_017379255.1. GTDB lineage: Bacteria > Verrucomicrobiota > Verrucomicrobiia > Verrucomicrobiales > Akkermansiaceae > Akkermansia. The sequence continues at coordinate 3,909 of JAFNWZ010000016.1, forward strand.
AAATATCATTGGCGTGTCTGGCGCAGGAGCGCGGTGTCAAAACCGCGCTTCTGTGCTTCGCGGCGCAGCGTTTCAAGCAATCCGGAATCCGGCGTTTTCTCCCTGGTGAGCAGCCACAGGTATTCCTCTCCGTCGCCTGAAACCAATGCACCCTGATAGTCCGGGTCTGTGTACAAAATATGATATGGTGCTTTGAACCATCCGTATGGTGGAACAAATGATACTTTCAGGCGCCCTGCGCCGCAGGGATAGGCGCGCCCCCGGCTGGAGCATTGGTGCCCATTTCTTTTTTTGCCACAATTGACCACGTTGATGCTGCCGTCCGGGCCGGCGGTATAATCCGTGAAAACTTCCTCAAGCCCCTCCTCAAACCAGTTTTCAAAACGGGCCTGCTCATACCAGCGTCCGAGATATTTTTCTATTGATACATTCCGTTGCGGGGTGGTGTTTACTCCTGTTTTACGTCCTTTGCCGATAAAATAATGAATGATGCTCCTGAGTTTCATGCCAATATGAGTATGCTGCCCATTGTTATGCTCGATAACAGTTTGCAGAAATAAGACACATTGGGAGTGTATTTGAACTTGCACTCGGGCATGTGGCATGGTATTCTGCCAATGTCATGAGAAAATTGCATCTGTTACGCCTTTGTGCCGCATCTGCTCTGCTGTTGCCCATGTGTGGTTCGTTCGATGACATCCCCCCGGTGGGCCAGGTGAAAGCCGTAGATCCTGTGGCGGATGCCTTGCTGGCTGAGGCAAAGGTGCTTCAGGCAGAGGGGCGGATGGCTAAATCTCGTAAGCCTTTGAAAGAAATTACCCAGTACCACAAACTTGCTCCGAATGCGGCAGAGGCTCGTTATCTGCTGGGACGCTCGTATGAGGCGACGCAGGACTACCGCGATGCTTTCAAGGAGTATGGCAAGTTGATTGATCGTTACCCGCAGAGCAGTTTGTACGCTGATGCGCTGAACCACCAGCTGGCCATGGCTATGGATGCCGCTACCGGAAAGATGGAGGTGCCGGTGTTGTGGGGGGCGTGGTCTACCACCATGGAATCCAGCGTTGTGGTGAAGTGGCTGCGTGAAATCGTGGAAAAGGCTCCCTATAATGATATGGCTGCCACGGCATCTTCTATCCTGGCCAAGTACCTGGTTGACAGGGAGCGTCCGGAGGAAGCCCGCCTGGAATATGCGCGGCTGGTCGAGAAATACCCTGACAGCCGCTACGCGCCCGAGGCTCAGCTCATGGTGGCGCAGCTCTGGGCAGACAGTCACACCCGCGGGGATAACAATCTTGTCAATCTCAGCAATGCGCGCGAAGCATACGAGGAATTTACGCTTCGCTTCCCCAAGCATGCTGAAGCAAAGA
>JAFNWZ010000154.1 GCA_017379255.1 Akkermansia sp.
CCCCGAACGCAGTGAGTGGGTGGCAGAAACCTGCCGACGGCTGTAAGGCAGGTTGGACAAACGCGTAGCGTTTGCCCCGCCAGGGGTGAGCCACCAATGGGGTGGTGGCGAATCAAGGCTAAGCATCAACATAAAGCATCGTTTTCCCGTCTTCGGGCTAACGCCCTACGCCGTGGCAGGCTGTCACCCGTTATCACGGGTTTAGGTTTGTTTTTTTGTTGGAGCAGGCGCTGCGCGTGCTGACGCACGCTTGCACCTGCCTAACATCTGTCGCCCACTACCGTGGGCTATGAATTTCGCTCGCTACGCTCGACAATAAATTACAATTTACGAAGCTTTGGGACACATGTGGGCCTGGCCGGCCCAAATCAAGAACTGCTTGACAGCTTCTCGCCGAAATCTGAAAAAAAGATTGACAAAAGAGTTAGCCTGAACTAAACTTTGCCCGTCTTACAAATTAGCCCGCGCTAACATCCACCATGAATACTCCAGCTTTACGATTGAACCAGGTCAGAATAGGTACAAAAGTGCGGGTAGTGCGCGTACACGGAGAAGGAGCTCTGCGCCAGCGGATTCTGGATATGGGAGTCACCAAGGGCGCAGAAATCACCGTGCGTAAGATGGCCCCTTTCGGAGACCCGCTGGAAGTAACAGTACGCGGGTTTCAGCTTTCGCTGAGAAAAGCAGAGGCAGCCAGCATCGAGGTTGCATAAACGAAACGAAACACACACATGAAAAAAAGCATAGCATTGGCAGGGAATCCGAACAGCGGAAAAACCACGCTGTTCAATGAACTGACCGGGGCTAACCAGTACGTGGGCAACTGGCCGGGAGTGACCGTGGACCGCAAGGGCGGCCAGCTCACGGAGCACGAGGAAATAGAAATTCAGGATTTACCGGGCGTGTATTCCCTCTCGCCCTATTCCCCGGAAGAGGTCGTCTCCCGCCAGTACCTGCTGGGAGAGAAGCCGGATTTAATCGTGAATGTGGTGGATGCCACTAACCTGGAGCGCAACCTGTACCTGAGCTCACAGCTCATGGAAACCGGGCTGCCCATGGTGGTGGCGCTTAACATGTGCGACCTGCTGGCTGAGCGCGGCATGAAAATAGACACCGCGGCGCTGAGCCGCCAGCTGGGCTGCCCGGTTGTGGCGGTAAGCGCGCTGAAGCAGACAGGGCTGCACAAGCTCATCCAGCTCATGCTGGCCCCTGCCCCGGCTGCCCCGAAGCAGCTGCCGTATCCCGCACCAGTGGAACATGCCATAGCCCAGGTGATGGAGGAATACAGCGCCACGCGCTTCGAGGCCATCAAGATGCTGGAGGGAGAGGAACTGCTGCAGAAAGGCGTGAGCAAGGTCAAGGCGCATGCACTGGAGGATATCCGCATGGAGCTCGAAACCGCCATGGATGACGATGTGGCCTCCATCATTGCCGGCAGCCGCTACGATGCCATCTGCGCCTTCATCCCCGAAGTGCTGGTGCAACAGGGCAAAAAGGAACATTTCTCCCAGCGTGTGGATGCCGTGCTCACCCACCGCTTTGCCGGGCCGGTCATCTTTGTGGCCATCATGTATGCCATCTACTACCTCTCCATCAACACCGTAGGTGTGTGGGGAACAGACTGGGCAAACGATGTACTCTTCGGGCCGGTGGTCGGCGGCTGGCTGGCCGGATTCATCGGCACCGAGGCAGCCGGGGTGGAAGCGCTCACCCTCTTCAGCAGCATCCTGGCCATGATTCTCATCTTCCCGGTCATGCTGCGCCGCCTGCATGACCTGAACATGAACGGAGCGTGGCTGTATATCATGGTCGCCCCCTTCCTGCTGGAATATGTATGCCCTCACCTGCCGGGCATGCTGCACACCGGCTTGCTGGGCCTGCTTGGCCTGGCCAACGCAGTCCTGCTGGGAGTGTGCGTCTTCAAGCGCGGCGTGAAGCAAGGCAATGTATACGGCAGCCGGACGCACGGCTTCTGCAAAGCCCCCATGAAGCTCACCGGGCGCGCCAGCCGCACAGAGTTCATCACCTGGTTCATCCTGCTCAGCCTCATCGCCTTCGGCGCCGGCATGCTGGGGCGCTGCACCCTGGCCTGCAGTCCGCAGTTGCAAGCCATCATAGCAGATGGCATTGTGGCGGGTGTGGGTGCCGTGCTGGGATTCCTGCCGCAGATGGCGGTACTCTTCCTGCTCATGTCGTTCCTCGAGGACTGTGGCTACATGGCACGCGTGGCCTTCATGCTCGACCGCATCTTCCGCGCCATCGGGCTGAGCGGCAAATCGGTCATTCCGCTCATGGTCAGCATGGGCTGCGGCGTGCCGGGAGTCATGGCCACCCGCACCATCGAGAATGAAAAGGATCGCCGCATGACCATCATGCTCACCACCTTTGTGCCCTGCGGTGCCAAGCTGCCCATTCTGGCACTCATCGGTGCCATGATAGGCCAGAGCGCCACGGTGGCCACCATCGCTTACTTCACCGGCTTCGGCTCCGTGATTCTGGGCGGAATGATGCTGCGCAAAATGCACATGTTCGCGGGCGGCTACAATCCCTTTGTGATGGAGATGCCCACCTACCACATGCCGCAGGGCACCAACATCAACCTGCGCGCCATGGAACGCTGCAAGTCCTTTGTGCAGAAAGCCGGCACAGTTATTTTCCTGGCATCGGCGCTCATCTGGGCCCTCTCCAACTACAACTGGAAGTTTGAATACCTGAACACCGCAGAAAACAACGCTGCCGTGGAGCACAGCATGCTGGCCGAAACCGGCAGACTCTTTGCCCCGCTCTTCAGCCCCCTGGGCTGGGGTGACTGGAAACCCGCCGTGGCCACCGTCACGGGCCTGGTAGCCAAGGAAAACGTGGTCGGCACCTTCGGCGTGCTCTATGCCGGCACGGAAGCCCCTGAAGAGGAAGCCGCAGAGGAGGAAGCACTCCCCCGCAGCAGCGACTGGCTCAAGGCGAACGCGCTCAATGCCCTGACCATGGGTATCTGGCAGAGCGATGCAGCCACCCGCGCAGCGCAGCCTGCTGCTGAAAGGCAGGAGGAGGAAACCGGCCCGCAGACCACGGCCCAGTCCAGCGGCTCCTGGTTGCTTGACCACATCAACATGGTTGTGGCCTACCTCTTCCCCGAAGCAGAGCAAACGGATGAAACCAGCGGAGTAGCCAGCCAGGTGCGCGCCGCGGGGGCTTTCAGCACGCTGAGCGCGCTTTCCTTCATGCTCTTCAACCTGCTGTGCGCCCCCTGCTTTGCTGCCTGCGGCGCCATCCGCCGCGAGATGAACAGCCCGCTCTGGACCTGGTTTGCCATCGGCTACATGACGCTCTGGGCCTACATCATCGCCTTCATCACCTACCAGCTCGGGCTCTACTTCTCCGCCGGGGCCATCGGCACAGCCCAGATAATAGCAGCCCTGCTCTCAATACTCATCGTGGCGCAAGTATTGCGCCCCAACCCGAATAAATAATCCTCCGCCATGGCAGACATCATCATCATCCTGGTACTGGCTGCCCTGGCAGGGCTGGCCCTGCGCGCCTGCATGCACAGCAAAAAGGGCAGCGACTGCGCCGGTAACTGCAGCGGCTGCGGCTGCAACTGCCACAGAAAAAACAGCAAACCATAACACTTCTTATGAAAACACACAAGAACATCATCGCAACGGCAATGGCCGGGCTCATGGCCCTGCCTGTGATGGCTGGCGAAACCTCAGAGCCGACGGCAGGAGAACTTCTCCAGGGTATCAATATGTTCACCCCGGAAGACGGCGACCCGGCCTATAAAATCAAGGCACATGAGCGCTATGGCACCGAATGGTACGTGGACGCTGCCTATGCCTACTGGCAGCCGCACAAGGCCATCTCCGGCACCAACCTTCATAACCACTTCTTCCTGCTGCATGCGGCGCTGAACCAGCGGCTTATTCAGGACGAGGTGAACGGCGGCACATGGCTGCGCGCCGAGCTCTCCGGCTCCTGGGCACTGGATGGACGTTCCGCAAAGAAGAGCACCTTGTTTGCCGATGGCTTCGGCAGCGTTTCCTACCCGCATTACGACATCTACGGCCCGGCCGATGCCGTGCTCCCGGAGCTGGCCGTCATGCACTACTTCAACAACAAGCGAAGCTGCCTCATCGGTGGCGTGGTGAATCTGACCAACTATTTCGACTGCGTCAGCATTGCCAACGACTCGTTCTCCTCCTTTGCCAACGGCGTGTTCATCAACACCTCCATTGTGCCGCTGACCGATGCGAACCTGGGCGTGGTCTACCAGCAGGAACTCACCCCTGCGGACTATATGATGGGAGCCTTCTCCCGCACCGATTCCACCTACCGCAGCAATCCCTTCCGCTGGAGCGATGGTCATGGCTATATACTCGTGGGCGAATGGGGGCACACCTTCGCTGATGGTGATGCCACCTTCCGCCTCACCCCCTTCTACCAGAGCATTGATAACGATGGTGCAACCAACGAGCGCAACTGGGGCGTGGCAGCCAGCATCGAATACACGGTATGCGATGCCTGCACCGTCTATACCCGCACCGGCCTGGCCCGTTACGATGAACTGGGCAATGCCGCCGAACTGAGTCTGGGCACCCACCTTAAACTCATCCCCGGCCGCGAGGATGATTTCCTGGGCATCTCCTACGGCATTTTCAAGGGCGCCCGCAACAACGACACCGCCCCTGCCTATATAGACGAAGAAAACGGCCGCCCGGGCCACAAGCACGAACAGGTAATCGAGCTGGTCTACAACCTGCAGATAAATGATTATCTGCGCATCATGCCGCACTACCAGTTCATCCAGAACCCGGCCTACCGCAGCGCCAGCAGCGAAAGCATCTGGGGCGTGCAGTCCGTGTTCTCCTTCTGACAAATCAATCGTTGTGCTGTTGCCCCGTGTATGGCAGCAGAACGCCCCGCCGGGAAGTCGTGTGCCCGGCGGGGCTATTTGTCGTATTTCAGATGCGATGTACACCGGCATAAAGGAAGAAAAATCA
>JAFNWZ010000155.1 GCA_017379255.1 Akkermansia sp.
AGCGGAACACGATGGAGCGGCGGTTCGTGAGTACATACACATGGTGCCTCTGCCAGCTACGCGAAATCCAGGGGCTCGCCACCAGCAGCAGCGGCACAAGAGCGAACACCACACTTAAAAAGATATCTCCCCCTGCGGCAAAGTGGAGAATCACCTGCATAAACAGAAAAAACATCAGACCGAAAGCGAAGAAGAACCTGGAGGTACCGCTCCAGAGCTGCGGCACAGGCTTGCCGGCCCAGAGCACTTCCTCACCGCGCAGCAGGCTGTTTTCCACCAGAAGGCATTCAGCAGAATTTAATTCACTATCAGATAATTTCATAACGGTTATGGGGTTGTGGAAGATTCAAGTTGGCGGATAAGGGGTAAGATTCTTTCGGCATCGGCTGCCGTCAGGCGCAGAAAGCCCTCGGGGGCTGAAGCGCCGTTTTTGTAATGGGTATAGGGACAATTGCCCATCACAAGATTCACCAGCCCTCCGCGAAGCGCCTGGCGGGCTTTCACCATTCCCGGTTTCGACTCATAAAGCAGTGAAACTTTACCCATGGCGCTACAACGCAGAACCCGGGCGCCCCTGCTGGTGATGGCATACACAGCCTGTTGCTGCATCCACTTGGAAATCAAGGGCGCACACATCAGGACAATGCAGGGAAGCATCACCGCCAGAAAGGCAAGATTACCATCGCGGCATACCACAACCAGCAGTCCCATGGTCCACAAAGAGCCCCCAACACAGAAGAAGCCAGCAGGCGAAGCCCAGGGGTCCGGCACAGGTTGCCCCACCCAGAGCAGTTTTTCATCATCGAACAACCTGTCACGCAGTTTCTGCTGGCAGGCAGGGGAAAGATTGGTATCGCAAAGGTTCATAGGGAGGGATGGGTTGGGAAGAACCGCCCCCGCAGGGCTTTTTCTCTGCGGGGGCGGTGGAGTGAAGGGTGATTAGTGAATGCGCTTCAGCAGCCAGGGCAGCAGCTCGCTGATGGCCACACGCTCCTGCTCCATGGAATCGCGGTGGCGGATGGTCACCGTATCCTTGAGGGCGGGGTCGCCTTCTTCGCCCAAGGTCTCGAAGTCCACCGTGATACAGAAGGGAGTACCCACTTCGTCCTGGCGGCGGTAGCGGCGGCCCACGGCGCCAGCCTCATCGTAGAACACATTCATGAAGGGGCGCAGCTCGGCCTCGATTTCGCGGGCGATGCGCACCTGCTCGGCGTTCTTCTTGAGCAGCGGGAAGATAGCAGCCTTGATGGGAGCCATGCGGGGGTGGAAGTGCATGACGGTGCGGATGTCGCTCTTGCCGTCCTTGCCCAGTTCCTCTTCGTCGAAGGCTTCGCAGATAACGGCCAGCACGGAGCGGTCGCAACCGGCAGAGGGTTCCACCACGTGCGGGATGAAGCGCTCGCGGGTAGTCTCATCGAAGTATTCCATGGGCTTGCCGGAGCCTTCCTGGTGGCGGCCCAGGTCATAATCGGTGCGGTAGGCGATGCCCATGAGCTCCTGCACGCCGAAGGGGAACTCGTACTCCAGGTCGTAGGTCTTCTTGGAGTAGAAGGCGCGTTCCTCATCCGGCACATCGAGGATGTGAATCTTATCGCGGGCAATACCGATGTTCTCGTAGAACTGCAGGCTCTTCTCCAGCCATTCGTCGGTCAGGCGGAAGCCATCCTCGCCCTTGCAGAAGTATTCCACTTCCATCTGCTCGAACTCGCGGGAGCGGAAGGTGAAGTTGCGCGGGTTGATCTCGTTGCGGAAGGACTTACCAATCTGGGCGATGCCGAAAGGAATCTTGTTGCGGGAAGAATCAAGAATGTTCTTGTACTGGCAGAAGATGCTCTGTGCCGTCTCGGGACGCAGCCAGCCGGTGCTGGCGGGGTCGTTCTCATCGGAGGTGGCACCGATGGTGGTCTTGAACATCAGGTTGA
>JAFNWZ010000156.1 GCA_017379255.1 Akkermansia sp.
AGAATCCTGAGCGTGGGTCATGCCGACCTGCTCGAAATCCTTTTTCCTGAGCACCGCCGTGTGGACCTGGGTCAGGCCGTCATCATGCCCGGCCTCATCAATGCCCACACGCATGTTTCCATGAGCCTGCTGCGCGGCTATTCCGATGACAAGGCACTCATGGACTGGCTCACGCAGGATATCTTCCCGGCAGAGGCGAAGCTCACCCCCGAACTGGTGGAGCTGGGGGCCATGTTCTCCCTGGCAGAAATGATACGCACCGGCACCACCGCGTTCTACGATATGTACATGCACCAGCGCAGCGTGTTCCGCGCGGCGGATAAGCTGGGCATGCGCGCCGTCATGGGCGAAAGCGTCACCCAGTTCTTCCCCTCCCTCTCCTGCAAGGATGCTGAGGCCTACTTCGAACTCGTACGCGCCCAGGCAGACGAATGGAAGGGACACCCGCGCATCCGCCAGGCCATCCTGCCCCACGCGCCCTACACCACCAACCCGGAGCTGTTGAAAAAGTGCCGCGAGCTGGCAGATGAGACGCAATCCCTCTTCGGCATGCACCTGGCAGAAACGGAGAGCGAAACCCAGACCTGCCTGCAGAACTCCGGCATGCGCCCCGTTCCCTACTGCGAAAGCCTGGGGCTGCTGCAGCCGGATGCCACCTTCTTCCATGTGGTGCATGCAGATGAACGCGATATGGAACTGCTCAGCGAGGGGCGCTGCGCCGTGGTGCACAACCCCGCCAGCAATATGAAACTGGCCAGCGGCGTAGCCCCCATAGGTGCCATGCAGCGCTACCGCATCCCCGTGGCGCTGGGCACAGACGGCCCCGCCAGCAACAACGCCCAGAACATGGTGCGCGAAATGTACATGGCCAGCCTGCTGCAGAAAGTGCAGAACCTTGATTCCACCGCCTGCCCCGCCCAGACTGCGCTGGACATGGCCACCCGCGGCGGCTCCGATGCCCTGCACGAACCGCTCATCGGCACGCTGGAACCCGGCATGAAGGCTGACTTCATTGCCCTGGACCTCACCACGCCCAACATGCAGCCGGTGCACAACATTGTCTCCAACATTGTGTACGCCGCCACCGGGCTGGAAAACAAGCTCACCGTGGTGGACGGACATGAACTCTACCGCGACGGCAAGTTCCTTACCTGCGATTACGAGGCGCTCTGCGCCGAAATGAAGGCCATTCACGGCTGGGAGAAGAAATAAGCAGTGAACACCACGGCTCTGGAAGATTTGTGCTGGGCGGCCATCGACTTTGAATCCGCCGGCACTGCACCGGGCGAGACCGATTGCCCGGTGCAGGTTGGCATTGTGCGCGTCGAAAAACTCTTTTCGACCGAGCCGCAGCTCTTCACCAGCTACATTGCCTGCCATCGCCCGGTGCGGTGGAGCGCCGCCAGGGTACACGGCATCACCACCGACATGCTGCGCGGAGCCCCCGCTTTTCCCGAACTCTGGCCGCAGCTCCGCGACATGCTGCGCGGCGCAGTGGTACTGGGGCACAACCCCGCCACGGAAAAACGCTTTCTGAAAGCATTTCCCGGCCACGGCTTCGGCCCCTGGGTCGATACCCTCGCCCTGGCCCGCCAGGCCGCGCCGGATTTGCCAGACCACGCCCTCTCCACCCTCTGCGAAGCCCTGGACATCACCGGCCAGGTGGAGAGGCTGATTCATGATGCCGCCCACGCCCGCTGGCACGATGCCCTCTTTGACGCCGCCGGCTCCCTGCAGCTGCTGCGCACGCTGGTGCAGGCCCTCGGCATGCACCGCGCTACCCTCCGGGATATTTCCTTCGCCGTCAGCGAACACCTAATCAAGCCGCCAACATGGTGCTTTTAGGCGCTGCTATTC
>JAFNWZ010000157.1 GCA_017379255.1 Akkermansia sp.
GACATCGCCCGCCGCTGGCGCCTCTACCAGGCCCTGGCCGCCATCGACTACAGCGCCGAGGCTGCCCCCGAGGCATAAGCCCCAGGGTGCCCGTTAACTTCAACGGCGTGCGGTTTCACCACCGCACGCCGTTCTTGTTTAGCCGGTTACACCATCATTAAAGCATACTTTAATGATGATTTAAAACATTGATTCCACAGGCACTACATAACCAAGAAGGTAACAGAGCACCGGGCAGGGGATTCTGTAGACAGACTGAGCATCGGGTTCAGCGCTGAGGCCGAAATCCTCCACATGGCGCGTAGCAATGATGGCAGCCTGAGCCGATTGCTCCCGGCACAGGGTGTTGATGGCATCCCGCTGGCTCACCGAACTGTCGTGCCGGTATTTCACCTCGCAGAGGTAACGGCGCTCGTTCGGAAAATCCGCCACCACATCCACTTCTTTCTGGGTGCGCGGCAGGCGGATATAGCCCACGCGGCAGAACGCTCCGTAGGCCGAGTGGAAATGCTTGTACACGGTGGTCTCAGCCATCATGCCGCGCACTTCATCGGTAACGGCGGCCGGATTGCGCATGAGGGATGCATTGCTCAGCGCTGCATCTGCCACGTATACCTTAGGCTGGCTGCTGATTCCCTTCTTACCGGTGTAGTTGGCGGCATGGCTGATGTAGATAAGGTTGGCATCGCGCAGGAACTCCATGTAGCGCATCAGCGTAGGCAGCGATACCCCCTCCAGCGCCCGGCACATGGCAGCAGTGTTGATGATGTTGACGGAGTTCACGCAGAAACAGAGATACAGCTTTTCCAGCTGCAGGGTGTTACGCACATCGAACAACGCAGGGATATCTCGCTTGAGTACCTTGTCCACCACATCTTCCCGCAGTACACGCTGCGCCCTGGCCACCAGCTGCAGCGAGGGGCGGGTGTCGTACAATACTTTCAACCACAGTGACCAATCCTCCGCATACTGAATCTCATCGAAGAAGAAATAGCAGGGACCACTGCGCGGCCTCGCCTTGTCGAACGCATCGATAGGCCGCTTCGGTTAACCCCACACCATACCCCATCATGAAACAGCACTTCATCAACGAACTCGATTCCCTGAGCTCCCAGATTTCCGCCCAAGGCGAACTGGCCGAACGCTCCATTCACAACGCCATCCAGGCCTTCAGCTCCGGCGATACCGAGCAGGCACGTCGCGTCATGGTGCACGATGAAATCATCGACCGCGATGATGCGGTGGACACCATGCGCAGCGACCACCGCACCCACGCCCGCGACCTGGAGCGCCTCGCCGACCTCGCCACCGATATCTGCCGCCAGCCCATCTACCTCCGCACCGGCTGCATCACCCGCCACAAGCCTGACTGAATTGGCTATTGACAATTAGAGGAATCCGGAGTGAGCAGATGCGCAAAATGGCGGTCAAACTCCTGAGTCAGGCAAGCGGGGTAGATGTGCAGCGTGCCATCGCGCCAGAAGACGATACCGTTGGCGGAACGTCCCTGCCACTCCGCCGGCAGCTGGCATTTCTCCCGCTGAGACAAGACCCAGAGCTCCAGCTCTTCCAGGCGCGCCGAGTGCCCGGGGAGAGAAAACAGCCCCAGCCAGGAATCAACCCCCAGCCGGGCGCAGAACTCACCCTGCTGAGTATCGCGCCACCGAAGTTCGCTTCCCTGCATGCAGTCCCCCGGCAGAGTCTTCCAATACCGGCACAACTCGCCGGGACCGGTGGCCAGAGGCAGCTGACCGGGGCGCAGAAGTTCGCGGTGCAGTTCATCGCGGCGTTCCCAGCTTCTGCGGCAGGTCGGAGCCAGGCTCAGCAGCCCCAGCACCCCCAGAATCAGGCCAACCGGCCACCAGGCTTCGTGTGGAATATAGATTGCCAGCGGGCAGAGAATGGCAGCCGAAAGAAATAACAGACCGATAGTCGAAATGAGATGTATTTTCATCGTTTTGGTGGTTATATGCCGCGGGAATCATCTCTTCCCGCAACGCCTTGATTATAACCCGGTAACCACTCGATGACAAATACACAAAAGTCATTACACATCATGACTTCATGTTATACCTGCAGGCTCTGTTTCAGTTGTTCGATGTAGAAACGGCTGAGCTTGCCGAGCAGGCGGTTGCGGTGGTGAATGATGACGATATGCACGCCATCCTGCCCGGCCAGAGGAATGGAGGTGATCCGGGTACCGGTAAGAGCCGGATGCAGAGCACCATTGCTGATGGTATAGGCATCCACCCCCAGCAGGAGGTCGAAAAGCGTGGCGCGGTCGCGCACGCGGATGCTGCGGGGGTGACCAGATGGATTAAACAGCTCCTCCGCATAGTAAAAGGAATTGTGCTCCCCCTGTTCAAAGGAGACATGCGGATATTCCGCCAGCTCATCCAGCGCCAGCGTGCGGCGCCCGGCCAGGGGATGATGCACACTCACCAGCACATGCGGCTGCACTTGCGCTATCTCTTCAAACAGCAGATCCCGTTCCTTGAAAATGCGCCGCAGCACCGGCTCATTGAAATTATTCAGGCACATGACCCCCAGCGCACTGCGCATGCCGGCCACGTCATCCACTATCTCGCTGGTCTGCGTTTCGCGAAAGGAAAAATCAAATTCATCATCCTGGTGGCTGCGCACCAGCTCGATAAAGGCCCGCACCGCAAAGGAATAGTGGTGAGCCGAAATGCAATACTGCTTCTTGCGGGGGCCCTGGTTCATGTATTTCTCCTGCAGTAGGTCGGCCTGGTCCAGTATCTGCTGCACATAAGCCAGAAACTCCTCACCCTGGCGCGTTATGCGCACCCCTTTGCGGGTGCGTTCAAATACCGGGAATCCCAGTTCCTCCTCAATTTCGCGGATAGATTTGGTAAGGCTGGGCTGCGAAACAAACAACACCCCTGCAGCCCGCGTGAACGACCCCTGCTCTGCTATGGTTACCAGATAACGCATCTTCTGCAGTGTCAGCGTATTCATGCATCCGTTCATACGATTTGTACTCCTTTCGGCGGGTATTCTACTACTTCCCGCAGCGATAATCAAATACAATATCGACACCCTTTACCATAATCTGAAGCTATGGATAGATTGACATCGGGATCACGAAAAAACTCAGCCCCGCCCGGTCTCCCGGGCAGGGCCTTGTCTCTGGTGCTTTACCTCAGCAGCTGTACCGTCTTCAGCACAATATCCAGCACATACCAGACAATCGCCAGGACTGTCACAACTACTTTCGGTTCGGGGTATTTTCTAAACATAGTAAAAACCGCGCACCGGCTGCACCATGCCGCCAGTGGCGGCGTACGCAGCATAACACACGCCCCCTTAACCTGCATGAATATTCATCCACCCCCATAAAAACTTCAGGCTGCCGGGCACTTGCGCACCCGACAGCCAGAAATTCTATGTTTAAACCGGGACCCCTCCCGGGCAAGGCTCGCACCTTACACCCCCATTCTACCCATCACCCCCGCATTGTCAAGAATAAACTAAAAAACAAATCAATATACGAGTGACGCAAAAATATTAAACACAGAGCATTATCAGCAGCTTGGCCAGCAGGGTCATCAGGATGAGCGCCACCGGGTAAGCCGTGGCATAGGCGATGACGGGTGCCTGTTTCTCCGTGCGGGCGGAAATGGCGCCCAGGGCGGGGGTGGAAGTCATGGCGCCGCAGATACCGCCCAGGCTTTCCGCCAGATTCATTCCCAGGAAACGCCGAGCGGCCACATAGCCCAGCAGCATGGGCAGCAGGGTGATGAGCACGCCTGCCAGGAACATGCCGAGGCCCTGCGCCTGCAAGGTGGCCAGCAAGGTAGCGCCGCCGCTCACCCCGGCACCGGCCAGAAACAACATAAGCGCCAGTTCCATGAGTGTAATCCGGGTGTTGCGGGGCATATACCCCACCACCGGACCGATATGCCCGAAATGCCCCAGCACCAGGGCCACCAGCAGCGGACCACCGGCCGTGCCCAGACAGAAACCGCCGCCCAGATCAATGCTACCGATAGCGATACCCAATGCCACCCCTGCCGCCAGGGAGAAAATATCAGTACTGTTGATGACCGAACTGCGGTGGCGACAGCGCTTGCGGAACGCAGCGATATCCTCCGGCTGGCCCACGATGGTGAGCACATCATTGCGGAAGATTTCAGAATCGCCATGCGGCACAAAGGTATTGCCCAGACGGGTAATGCGGGAAATAACGATACCGTAGTTCCCCAGTGTATCGAGTTCACGCAGGGTTTTATTGCTGAAGGCGGGTTCCAGCATGATAACCTCGGCCATTTCACCCATCAGGCGGTGATTCGCCGGCACATCGGTCTCAATGCAGCCCAGCAGGGCCACATCGCGCTGCACCTTGCGCAGTGTACCCACCACAAAAACCCGCATACCGTCAGCAAAGACATCATCCGCCGACAAGGGGACCAGAATATCATTTTTCAGAATGCGGGTCACGCGGCATTGCAACAGGCCTTCCTCCATACAGTTGAGAATGAGCCGCCCCTCCAGCCCCGCATTTTCAACGCGCACCACCCGGGTCACAATGCGCTCCGGGTCCTGGTTGGGCGAATCCGCAGAATCCAGACTTTGCTTCAGCAGCCGCGGCAGCAGCTGCACAAACAGCACCACGCCCACCACCCCGAAGGGATACGCCACGCCATAACCGATATTGATAGCACCGGGCGGCAGCCCCAGCGCCGCCATGGCTTCAAGAGCAGCAGCCAGGCCCGGAGTACTGGTGCAGGCGCCGGCAAACAGCCCGGCAGTCACCCCGGCAGAAAGCCCCAGCACCCGACCCAGCAGCAACGCGAGCCCCCCAGCGCTCCCCACCACCAGCACCGAAAGTAACAGCAGACGGCTCCCCTGGCTCTTCAACGACCCGAAAAAGCGGTTGCCCACCCCGAGCCCCACGCAGTACACGAACAGCGCCGTGCCAATGCCGGTAATCCCCACCGGCACCTGCAGCCCGAAATGCCCCGCCGCCAAGGCTGCAAACAGCACACCCGAACTGCCCAGCGAAATTCCCCGCACCGAAATCTGCCCCAGAAGCAGCCCCACAGCCAGAATACCAAATAAGACAAACAACGGATGCTCCAGTAAACTACTCATCATTTCTTGCATGGTTCGTTCCGGCAGAGCTTCTACCACACTTCCCCTTTTTTTACAAGAAACACTTACTGCACAAGCACATACATAATCATTATCCATCACCATAACCGCACGGCATGCCCCCGCTGCCGGGAACTCGGGACTGAAGTCCCGTGCCCCGAAAAGATTTTTCTCCAAACGCCGCTTCACCGGGCGAAAAAGCTTGTCTTTTGCGGCAAATTGCGTACACTGAGCGGCCCATGAACAGCCCCGCCGACATGGAAGGCGCACCGGAAACCTTCAAGAGCGCCGATGCCAGCAAGATGCACAAGAACTGGCAGGGCAAGAAGTTCGTCATCCAGGTATCTGCCGCAGACTGCACAGGCTGCACACTCTGCACCCGCGTATGCCCCACGAACTCCCTGACCATGCCCCCGGCCGCCGAGGCTCTGGAACCCGAGACCAACAACTGGAACTTCTTCGAGAAGCTGCCTGACCCCGACCGCACCCTGGTGAACCCCGGTCAGGTGAAGGACCAGCAGTTCCTGCGCCCGCTGTTTGAATTCAGCGGCGCCTGCGCCGGCTGTGGTGAGACCCCCTACATCAAGGCCCTTACCCAGCTGCTGGGCAACCGTCTGGTAGTGGCCAACGCCACGGGCTGTTCCTCCATCTACGGCGGCAACCTGCCCACCACCCCCTGGACGCACGATGCCGATGGCCGCGGCCCCGCCTGGGCCAACAGCCTCTTCGAAGACAACGCCCAGTTCGGTCTTGGCTTCCGCGTCTCCCTGGACAAGAAGCAGGAATACGCCCTGGAACTCCTCGAAGCCGCTGCCGACAAGATTGGCACCGGGCTGGTGGAGGCCATCAAGTCCAACCCGCAGAAGACCGAGGCGGACGTAGCAGCCGCCCGCGAAACCGTGGCTGCCATCAAGGCTGCCTGCGGCGACACCCCCGAGCTGGCCGCCCTCAAAGCCCAGGCCAACTACCTGGTGAGCAAGTCTGTGTGGATTCTCGGCGGCGACGGCTGGGCATACGACATCGGCTACGGTGGTCTGGACCACATCCTCGCCTCCGGCCGCAACGTGAAGGTGCTCGTAATGGACACCGAGGTGTACTCCAACACCGGTGGCCAGTGCTCCAAGGCTACCCCGCGCTCCGCTGTGGCCAAGTTCGCCACCCGCGGTAAAGACCAGGTGAAGAAGGACATCGGCTACATGGCCATGACCTACGGCAACATCTATGTGGCCTCCATCGCCATGGGCTCCAACGATGAGCACGCCCTCAAGACCCTGGCTGAAGCCGAAGCCTACGACGGCCCCGCCCTCGTGATTGCCTACAGCCACTGCATCAACCACGGTATCAACATGGCACAGGGTCTCGACCGCCAGAAGGACGCTGTGGACTGCGGCCGCTGGTTGCTCTACAACTTCAACCCGGACAACATCAAGCAGGGCAAGAACCCGCTCACCATCAAGAGCAAGGCTCCCAAGATGCCCGTGCGCGATGCCCTCATCGGTGTAGACGGCAAGGGCGGTGAAAACCGCTTCAAGATGCTGGCCAAGACCAACAAGGCCAACTTCGAGAAGATGCTCGCCCTCGAAGAGCAGGACATCGCCCGCCGCTGGCGTCTGTACCAGGCCCTGGCCGCCATCGACTACAGCGCCGAGGCTGCCCCCGAGGCATAAGCCCCAGGGTGCCCGTTAACTTCAACGGCGTGCGGTTTCACCACCGCACGCCGTTCTTGTCTGCCTCTGACACGCACAGCAGAGCATACACCATTGACAAACAAAAGAAAAACAATTAAACTTCAGCCGTGAAAGTGAAAAAATTGCTCAAAATTTCCGGAGTCGTGATACTGTCGCTGGTCGTACTGGCAGTTGCGATATGGCATGTCTTGCCCCTGCTGCCCATGACTCCACCAGGAGAGATGGCGCGTGCTCTCGTGGTACAGATGATAAAGAATGAAGAACAGCTTGCCGCGCAGACTGAGAAATCTGATACGGCATACCATCATCTGCGGGCGGTGCGACATGCATTCCCCTTTCTCGCGACCAGACTGATGGGCCCGAAACCCGGCGATTACAAAATAGTCCCTCTGCTCCCGGATATACTCCGTTTATCCGTGGCCGCATCCCGGACAGACAAACTGTACACCCACTACACCAGACCAGCAGACGGCTGGCTCACCACCGCCCCGGCGGTAGAGCCTGAAATTCAGGAAGAACTGATACGGGATACTGAAGCCTTTTTCCGACAGGCAGCCGAAGCCCGGGATATGCAGACACAGTACGCCGCCTGTGCTGAGCTGGCGCTGCGCTGGATACCCGCCCTCCCCATGGACGATGAGCAGGAGAGCCGGATGACCCAGCTCACCATGGCCATGGCGCCCGCGGCCCGGCCGCTTCTCATACGCTACCTGGATACCCGGGACGACACTGTTTACCCCATGATGCAGGCCCTGCCCGCGCTCCGCGTCCTCTTCCGGGAGTTTCTGAAGCAGAATCCCCCGCAGCTTCAGAAATTGATTGCAGAGATAGTACAGCTCGATGCCTCAACACTGGAAACACTGCGCACGGTGAACGATGCAGCCACAGCGCGCACCGCAGCAGAGAAGCTGCGGAACATCAATGAACGACGCAACCAGCTGTACATTTTCCTGGCCCCTGTTCTTTACGATGAGCCCAAATGCCCGGAACTGCAGAAACTCGATGAATTCCAGCCCGGGATTGAAAAGCGCGTGGAAGAACTCCACAAGCTGCCCGAACCCTTCTACGGCTGCAAGGAACTGGCAGATATCTTCTGCTGGGGCTGATTTATTGAATGCAGAATGAATAGTCAGCGCGCAGCCCTACGGCTGCGCAGGAGAGTGAAAATCACCTGGGAAATCTCAGGTGATTTTGTTTTCAGCAGCGGCGGGAACCAGCCAAATCCACGCTGCCGGGCGAAAAGGCTTGCAAATTACGGTAAATTCCGTACACTGGGCGCCCCATGAGCCGAGCCGCCAGACAAGCATTCATCGACACCATACCCGTTTTGACCGGGTATCTGGCCCTGGGCTTCGGCTTCGGAATTCTGCTGCAGGCCAGCGGGTTCCCCGTGTGGCTGGCACCGGTGATGAGCATCACCATGTACGCCGGAGCCATGCAGTATGTGGCAGTGGGGCTGCTGAGCAGCGGTGCCTCCCTGCTCACCGTGGGGCTAACCACCTTTCTGGTGAATGCACGCCACCTGTTCTACGGCATTTCCCTGCTGGATAAGTTCAAGAACACCGGCAAGCGCACGCTCTACATGATATTTGCGCTCACCGATGAAACCTATTCCCTGCTGTGCCGGGATAACGCGGAGGTGTCGGCGAAGGAGAAGAAGACCTACTACTTCTTCATCTGCTTCTTCGACCACTGCTATTGGATTACCGGCTGCACGCTGGGCGCGGTGACGGGCTCCCTGGTATCCTTCAACAGCCAGGGCATTGATTTTGTGCTCACGGCGCTGTTCATCACCATTCTCATCGAGCAGTGGCAGAGCATGAAGAAGCATTTCCCGGCCCTCATGGGTGCAGCCGTCACCGGGGCGAGCCTGGCCTTGTTCGGCAAGGAAAACTTCATGATTCCCGCCATGCTCGTGATTCTGCTGATGCTCTGCCTGCACAAGGAAAAGGAGGACTCCCATGGTTAACGCCCACACTTTCTACGCCATTGCGGTCATGGCGATTATCACAGCCCTGCTACGATTCCTGCCCTTCCTCATCTTCAAGGGCAAGGCATCCACCCCGCCGCTGGTCGAAAAGCTGGGGCACCTACTGCCCAGCGCCGTCATCGCCATGCTGGTGGTCTATTGCATGAAGGAAGTGGACTTCACCGCCTCGGCCAGCTACCTGCCCGCCCTCCTGGCAAGCCTGCTCACCGGGGTGCTCCACGCCTGGAAGCGCAACACCCTGCTGAGCGTCATCAGCGGCACCGTGTGTTATATGCTACTGGTTCAGTTTGTGTTCTGAGCGAATGCTATTGACAAAGAGACGGGGCACCAGTACAATAGCGCCCACGCCCATGATTATCATCCCCACACATGCGCTTACTGTGGTAGAGCGACTGGAACACTATGGCTACGAGGCCTATGTGGTGGGCGGCTGCGTGCGTGATTCGCTGCTGGGGCGCAACCCGAAGGACTGGGATGTGTGCACCAATGCCCTGCCGGAGGAAGTGTTGCGCGTCTTCAAGCGTTTTCACGTCATCAAGACCGGGCTGCAGCACGGCACCGTCACCGTCATGGTGGACAAGCAGCCCGTTGAGGTCACCACATTCCGCATTGACGGCGATTACAGCGACAACCGCCACCCCGACAGCGTGAACTTTGTGAGCCGGGTGGAGGAAGACCTTGCCCGCCGTGATTTCACCATCAACGCCATGGCCTACTCCCCCGCCCGCGGGCTGGTGGATGCCTTCGACGGCCAGGCTGACCTGAAAGCCGGCATCATCCGCTGCGTGGGCGAGCCCGATGCCCGTTTCAATGAAGACGGCCTGCGCATCCTGCGCGCACTGCGCTTTGCCGCGCGCTACAACTTCGGCATTGAGACCGAAACCGCCTTTTCCATTCACCGCAACCGCCACCTGCTCGAAAACGTGAGCGTGGAGCGCATCTACACCGAGCTGAAAGGCATTCTGGTGGGGGATGGCGTGCTGGGCATGATGCAGGCTTTCCCGGATGTATTCTCCATCATCATCCCGGAGCTGGCGCCCACCATCGGCTTTGACCAGCACAACCCGCACCACTGTTACGATGTGTGGACCCACACCGCCCACGCAGTGCAGGCCGCCCCGGCAGATGAGGTCATCCGCCTGGCGCTGCTGCTGCACGATATTGCCAAACCCGCCACCTTCACCCGCGGGGATGATGGCAAGGGCCATTTCTACGACCACGGAGACAAAGGGGCAGACACAGCACGCTGCATCCTGCGCCACCTCAAGAGCGATACCGCCACACTGGAAAACGTGGTCACCCTGGTCCGCGAGCACGATGCCACCCTGCCCACCACTGCCCCCGGCATGCGCCGCTGCATCGGGCGGCTGGGGCTCAATACCCTGCACCAGCTTCTGACCATCAAGCAGGCCGATATGGACGCCCAGTCCACCCACGAACGCCCGCAGAAGCAGGCCACCCTGCGCGAAGCACGCCTCCTGCTGGAAGATGTGCTGGAAGGTACGCCTGCTTATTCCGTGGGTGATTTGGCCCTGGCCGGTCGTGATTTGATAGCCCTGGGCTTGAAACCCGGCCCCGCCATGGGCAGTATCCTCAAAACCCTGCTCACCGAAGTGCAGGACGAAATACTCCCCAACACCCGCGAGGCTCTGGAGCCCCGCGCCATCGAACTCATCAACCAGACTCAACCATCATGAACAACTGCCCGCACTGCCAGTATCACTCCCCCCGCTCCCGCATGGTCACCTTCCTGCTCAGCCTGCTGATTTTCTGCGGCTTCGGCGGGGTTCACCGCATCTACGCCGGCAAGGTCATCACCGGCGCCATCCAGTTTCTCACCGCAGGCGGGTTCTTCGTCTGGCAGTTCATTGATATACTCCGCATCATCCTGGGCTGTTTTGATGACAAGGAGGGCAAGATTATCTAAGTCCGGGCTGGTGCCCGGACTTAGACACACATAGCAACGCGCAGCTGAGCCACCTGCTCAGCCTTGCCCAGGGCAGCACCCAGCGCAAAGCCGAACTCCAGCGCAGCACCAGGGCCGCGGCCCGTCACCAGCTTGCCATCCGTCACGGCAGGCTCGGCCACCACTTCTGCAGCCGACTTCAAATCGCCCTCCACGCCGGGATAGCAGGTGCAGCGGCATCCCCGGAGCACACCGGCAGCCTCCAGCGCAATGGGAGCGGCGCAGATAGCCGCCACCAGCTTGCCCGCGGCATGCATCTCGCGCACCAGCGCAAGCACCGCCGGTGTATCCCGCAGCAACCAGGAGGCAGGGCCTCCCGGCAGAATGATACCGTCAAAATCCTCCGGCTTCACATCCACCATCAGCATATCAGCCTGCACCACCATGCCATGCGCCCCTTCCACAGCGCGGCCTTTCACACCAGCCGTGGTCACAGGAATCTCCAGACGGCGCAGAATATCAATGGGCGCAGTCAATTCAATCTCCTCGAATCCGGGAGCCATCAGCACGAGAATCGGTTTCATACCAGCATCATACCCGCCACCGCGGCCACATGTCAAGCCGGAAGAAATTTCCACCATCGGAAAATAGAGGACTCTCCAACATACAACCACAAGATATAGTATAGCTTTAAAAAAAGTTATAGTAAATCTTGCGAATGAATGAATTTGTGCTTGCAAGGTGAGCCCTGAATCAGTAAAATATGCTCAACAAAGGAGGTCTTTTGATGAAATTCGCACTCGCAAAACAAGTTCTGCTTGATGGCATCAACAAGGTGGCCGGCGTGGTTTCCACGCGTCCCAGCATGCCCATTCTTTCCAACGTGCTGCTGGACGCAGCCGATGGCGAGCTGAAGCTTACCACCACCAGCATGGAGCTGACCATCGTCACCAAGGTGCCCTGCATCGTGGAGAAACCCGGCTCCATCACCCTGCCCGCCAAGAAGCTGCAGAGCATCATCCGCGAACTGCGCGATGGCGAAGTGAGCATCGAAGTGAGCGGCACCGTGGCCACCATTCGCTGCAACCGCGCCCAGTTCAAGCTCAACGGCCTTCCCGCCAATGAATTCCCCGGTCTGCCCGTATTCAAGGAAGCCCGCGAATTCAAGGTACAGCAGGGCGTGCTGAACAAGGGTTTTGCCTTCACCGAATTTGCCATCTCCAACGACGGCACCCGCTATGTGCTCAACGGCATCTACACCTGCTTCCAGGATGGCAAGCTCACCCTCGTGGCCACCGATGGCCGTCGTCTGGCCCTGTTCGAGAGCGAGCTGGAGTTCCCGGAATCCCAGGAAGTCTGCATCGACATTCCCAGCCGCGCCGTGGCCGAAGTACACCGCCTGCTGGGCGACAACGGCGATGTAATGATCCGCATCACCAGCAACCAGGCCTCCTTCGATTTCGATGACACCCTGCTCATCACCAA
>JAFNWZ010000017.1 GCA_017379255.1 Akkermansia sp.
AAAACAGCTCTACGGGCAGATAAGCATCCTCTCCATTATTCATTGGTTATCAATATTTATTTAACAATCCCCAACTCTCCCGGGTTGGGGATTGTTCTTTTCTTAGAAAAAACGGCAATGTCCTGCATTTCCCTTGCACCAGGCGGGGGCAATATGCTAAATTAACCGCCTGATGGCTACTATCTGCATACTGGACGGCATGGCGCTCATTTACCGCGCGTTCTACGCCTTTATCAACAACCCGATGCGCAATTCCTCCGGGCTGAACACCTCGGCCATGTTCGGCTTTATCAACACAGTGGTGCACCTCATCGACAAGGAAAAGCCCACGCATATTGTAGCCTGTCTGGACCCCAGCGGCCCCACCTTCCGCCACGAGCGGTTCCCCGAATACAAGGCAAACCGCCAGGCCATGCCGCAGGAACTGCGCGATTCGATTCCGTGGATTGTGGAGATTCTGGCCGCCATGCGCATCAAGACCCTGCGCATGCCCGGTTATGAGGCCGATGACCTCATCGGCACCATCACGCGCATGAGCGATGAAGCGGGCAACATGCACGCCTACATGGTTTCCAAGGATAAGGACCTGGGGCAGTTGCTCTCGCCTACCTGCTCATTCTGGCGCCCCGGCAAGAAAGGCAGCGAGTTCGAGACGGTGGGAGTGACCGAGTTTCTGGAGGAATGGGGCATTGCCGACCCGAAGCAGATTATCGACATCCTGGCGCTCATGGGCGATGCGTCCGACAACATTCCCGGTGTGCCGGGTGTGGGCGCGGTGTCTGCCAGAAAACTGATTACCCAGTTCGGCAGCATTGAGAACATGCTGGCCCGCAGCGCGGAAATCAAGGGCAAGATGCGCGAAAAGATTGAACAGAATGCCGAAGCCGCCCGCCTTTCCTATGAGCTGGTGACGATTCGCCGGGATGTGCCGGTGGAATTGAAGCTGGAGGATTGCAAGGTTCAGGATTTTGATACCAGGGCCCTGGCGGAGATTCTGCAGAAGCTGGAGTTCAAGGAACTGTCCAGGAAGCTCTGCGGCACCCAGCCGGCAGATGCCGACATGGGCGAACTCTTTGCCGCCGCAGCAGCCCCTGCGGGGGAGGCGGAGGGAGAAACGCAGCTCGACCTTTTTGCCCTGCCCCAGCTGGCCGATATCAACTCCACCCCGCACCAGTACCACCTGGTCAACACTCCGGAAGGGCGTGCCGCCCTGGCCGCCCGCATGGAACAGGCCCCCAGCTGGGCCTTTGACACCGAGACCACTGGGCTCGACCCGCTCACGGACAAGATGCTGGGCTTCTCCGTGGCTATTGATGCACACGAGGCCTACTACATTCCCACCTCCGGGGAAGGCTGGCAGGATTGCTTCCGCGCCGCCTTTGCCGGCAACGCTGAAAAAATCGGGCTGAATGCCAAGTTCGATATCCAGGTGCTGCACCAGGCCGGGCTGGTGGTGAACGGGCCGTTCTTTGACTGCATGCTGGCGCACAGCGCGCTGTACCCCGAGCTGCGCCACGGCATGGACGAAATGGCCGAAGCGCTGCTGCAGTACAGGACCATTCATCTGGAAGACATAGCCGGCAAGGGCAAGGACATGGACACCGCCGCCGTTCCCGTGGAAACGATGGCCGAATACGCCGCCGAGGATGCCGACGTGACCCTGCGCCTGTACCAGGTACTGCAACCGCAGCTGGCAGAAGCCGGGCAGGAGGAACTGATGCGCCGCATCGAGTTCCCGCTCGTACCGGTGCTGGCTGGCATTGAGGAAGAAGGCATGCGCGTAGAACCGGAGCTGCTGCAGAAGAGCTCCGACGAACTGGGGGCACAGATTGACAACATCCGCGCACGCATCGATGAGCAGGTGGGCCGCCCCATCAACCTGAACTCTCCCAGGCAGCTGGGTGAGCTTCTCTTCGATGACATGAAGCTGCTGGACAAGCCGAAGAAGACCCGCACCGGCCAATACGTAACCGATGAGGAAACCCTCCGCAAGCTCGTCCCCCTTTCCCCGCTGGTGGCAGATATCCTGGAATACCGCGAACTGAGCAAGCTCAAAGGAACGTATCTGGATGCGCTGCCCCGCTTCATCTCCCCGAAAGATGGCCGCATCCACTCCACCCTGCTGCAGATGGTCACGGCCACCGGGCGCCTCGCTTCCCAGAACCCGAACCTGCAGAACATCCCGGTGCGTTCGGAGGCCGGCAAGCTCATCCGCCGCGCCTTTGTGGCCCGCGATGCACAGCACAGCATCCTCTCTGCCGACTATTCGCAGGTGGAGCTGCGCCTCATGGCCGCGCTTTCCGGCGACCCGGGTATGATTGCCGCCTTCACCTCCGGCCGGGATATCCACGCCGAAACAGCCGCCCGCATCTACGGTATCCCTCATGAGGAAGTCACCGCCGACATGCGCCGCAAGGCCAAGACGGTGAACTTCGGCATCATCTACGGCATCTCGGCCTTCGGGCTCTCCCAGCGCCTGGATTGCCCCCGTGGCGAGGCCGCCGGGCTTATTGAAAGCTACTTCGAGCAATTCCCGGGAGTCAAGGAATGCATGGACAAACTGGTAAGCGAAGCCCGCGAGCGCGGCTATGCCGAAACGCTCTGCGGCCGCCGCCGCAAACTGCCGGATTTGAACAGCGCCAATTTCAACCTGCGCGCCGCTGCCGAGCGCACCGCCATCAACACGCCGATTCAGGGCACGGCTGCCGACATGATTAAGATAGCCATGGTGCGTGTGGCAGAGCTGCTGCAGGGCAAGCGCAGCCGCCTCATCATGCAGATTCACGACGAACTACTCATCGACCTGCATGAGGATGAACACGACCTCATCCCGCTGATTACCGAAGCCATGCGCGCCGCCCTGCCCCTGCCGCACGGCGTGCCGGTGGAGGTAGAAGCCAACACCGCCCCGAACTGGCTCGAAGCACATTAAACCACGCCCCACAAGCCGCCAGCACTATTCACTATTCACTCATGACCACTCTCGTAGGTTTAGGATACGATATTCACCGCTTTTCAGAGACGGAGCGCCCGCTCTGGCTGGGCGGTGTACAGGTGCACCCCACCAGGGGGCTTGCCGGACACAGCGATGCCGATGTGCTCTGCCACGCGCTGGCAGATGCCATTCTGGGCGCTATCGGCGAGCCGGACATCGGCTACTGGTTCCCCCCCGGTGATGAAGGATGCAAGGACATCTGCTCCCTCCGTATCGTGGAAAAAGCCGTTGAGCTGCTGCAGGCACAGGGTGGCCGCGTGGTGAACGTGGACTGCGCCCTCATTGCCGAAGCGCCGAAAATCATGCCCTTTGTGCAGCAGATGAAGGAGACCCTGGCCCCGATTCTGGGCGTAGCTCCCCGCCGCGTGGGAGTGAAAGCCACCACCAATGAGAAGCTGGGCGCGCTGGGCCGCCGCGAAGGCATGGCCGCCTTTGCCACCGTTGCTGTCCAAGTACCCGAAGAAGCCTGATTCCGCCATGAACCCGGAAATTGATTTACTGGCCTTTGCCGCAGTGGAGAACCTGAAAGCCGCCGGCCTCACCGTGACCATGGCAGAAAGCTGCACCGGCGGCATGATTGCTGCTGCCCTCACCGAAGTTCCGGGCGCTTCCGCCGTGTTCCGCTACGGCTGGGTCACCTACTGCAATGAAGCCAAGGAACGCCTCCTGGGTGTGCCCGCCGAACTTATCGAGGAACACACCGTGGTGAGCGAGCCCGTGGTGGCCGCCATGGCCACCGCCGCCATGCGCCAGAGCGGGGCAGATATCGCCGTGGCCGTTTCCGGCAATGCCGGGCCGACCGCCCCTGAAGGCGAACCGCCCGCCGGCACAGTGTGCCTGGCCATTGCCCGCCGCGGGGCCGCCCGCCCCATCCATACCGAGACTCTGTATCTCCCCGGTATGACCCGCCGCCAGTTCCGAGAACGGGTCACAGCCAAAGCCCTGCAGCTCATCGCCGGCGCTGCCAGCTGAAACAAAAAAGCCTGAGTTCAAACTCAGGCTTTTCTATATATTAATCAATACCCTGGCGGTCGTACAGCTCCTTATACAACGGGCAGGAGGCATACAGTTCCTCATGCGTACCATCGCCCACGATACGGCCATAATCAAACACCAGAATGCGCTGCGCATTGCGGATGGTGCTGAAGCGGTGTGCCACAATGAGCGTTGTGCGCCCCTGCGCCAGCTTGTCGAGCTCTTCCTGAATCTCGCGCTCACTCTCCGCATCAAGCGAAGCGGTGGCTTCGTCCAGAATCAGGATGGGGGCATCCTTCACGAATGCACGGGCAATGGCCACGCGCTGCCTCTGCCCGCCGGAAAGCCCGGCGCCCCCCTGCCCCAGCGCGGTATCAATTCCCTGCGGCTGGGAAGAAAGGAATTTCGTGACGGCAGCGGAATCTGCCGCAGCCATGATTTCCTCATCCGAGGCGGACATGCGCCCCAGGCGGATATTCTCGCGTATCGTACCGGCAAACAGCAAGGCCTGCTGCCCCACCAGCGAAAGATTCTCACGCAACTCATGCGTGCGCAGCTCGCGCACATCAATTCCATCCACCTCCACAGCGCCTCTGGTGGCTTCATAGAAGCGCGGAATCAGCGAGGCAAAGGTAGTCTTGCCAGAGCCGCTCGGGCCCACAAGGCCCACAATCTGGCCGGGGGGAATCGTTAAATCCACATCACGCAGCACCAGTTTGTCCGGGTCGTAGCCAAAGCTCACATTGCGGAAACGGATTTCGCCCTTCACCGGGTCGCCGAAGGTTTTCGGGTTTTCGGCTTCCGGGATGGTGTTGGGCTCCAGCATCACCTCAGCGAGGCGCTTCAAAGCCCCCTGAGCTTCGTTGAACCGGTTCCAGGCCGTTCCAGCTCGCTTCATGGAGTCAAAGGTGAAGTATAATGCCGCAGCAATGGCCATGAAATCAGTAAGTGTCAGCCCACACATGCGCCCCCGCACCAGCAGGAAGGAAAGAGCCAGCGCCGTCACAATCTCCATAACCGGAACCAGCGCTTTCTGGTATTTCACCAGCTTCACAATGTTGGTACGCAGCCGCCAGGACACCTTCCTGAATTCCTGGATTTCTCGTTCTTCCATGGCATAGGCGCGGACTTCACGCTGATTTTCCAGGTTCTGCTGCACCGCTGTATTCAACTCACCAAGCCCCTGCTGGGCGCGCTGGGCTTTCTGCGAAATGCGCTTGCCGAATTCGTAAATCGGCCATGCAGCAATCCCGATGAAAACCAGGTTGACCAGGAACAGCACCCCCTGTCCAGACGACACCAGCAGGAAAATGAATGCCCCGATGGCGCAGACCGCGGTAATAGGCTGCTTAATCAAATCATTGGATACCGTCGTCAGAATGTTCTGCACACTGCCGGTATCGGCCAGAATTCGGCTCATGATATCACCCTTGCGGCGGCTCTCCATGAAAGCGATGGGTAATTCCTGCACCCGGCAGAACACCTGCATACGCAGAGTTTCCAGAATACGGATACCCAGCATGCTGACCATCACGGCATTGCCCCACATGGCCACACCGCGCACCAGGAAAATGACAGGCATGGATGCACAGGCCAGCAGCAGCAGCGTATCATCAGAAAGAGACTGCAACGCAGGAATGTAATTCAACAGCTCCGGCGTTTCCCCGCCCTCGCCACGGAACACCACTGGGAACACGAATTTCACCATGAACGGCACACCGGCACCACTGGCTGCCGCGGCCAGCATACCTGTGCAAAGCACCAGTACAAACAAGTTCAGATGCGGCAGCAGAAAACGTTTCCAGAAATATATCAGATTCTTCATGCTTCAACCTCCGTTTCTTTTTCTTCCTCAGCCTGGCGCACCTGCTCATCATACAAGTGGCGGTAGAGGGTGCAGTTCTCGTACAATTCGGAGTGCGTACCATCCGCAATGATGCGCCCTTCCTCAAACACCAGAATACGCTGTGCCATGCGAATTGTGCTGAAACGATGCGCAATCACAAAAGTGGTCTGCCCCTTGGCCAGTTCATCCAGCTCGGCCTGAATGGCGGCTTCGCTCTTCATATCCAGAGCAGAAGTTGCTTCATCCAGAATCAGCACCGGCGCATTCTTCAGGAACGCGCGCGCTATGGAAATACGCTGGCGCTGGCCACCGGACAACCCGGCACCACCCTCGCCCAGCATGCGGTCGTACCCCTCGGGGGTGCTTTCGGCAAACTCATCCACCCTGGCCTGGCGGGCAGCCTTCAGCACTGCTTCCTTATCTGCCCCGGGCTTACCCACCCGGATATTCTCATAGATGGTATCGCGGAACAATGCAGCAAACTGGGAAACAAGGCCGATGCTGCGCGTGCGGTCTTCCCGGGAAATGTTGCGGATATCCACCCCATCCAGCTTCACACAGCCGACATCCGGGTCGTAGAAACGGCATATCAGGTTGATAAACGTGGTCTTGCCGGAGCCACTGGGCCCCACCAGCGCCACCACCTGCCCGGCTGGCACATGCACATTGATATCCTTCAGCACGACTTTTTCCTCATTGTAGCCAAAGGTCACATGCTCAAAATCCACCGCCCCGGCCACGGGGTGCTCCAACCTGGCCGGCTCTGCCGGTTCCGGAGTCTCATCCCTGGCGAGCAATAACTCGTTAATCCCCTTAATCCCCACAGCCATAATCTGAATCTGGTTGGCAATATTTCCCAGATGCTTGATCGGGTCATAACAGAAGTAGAAGGCAAAGGCAATGGCAGAGAACTGCTCCAGGGTCAGGCCGTCACTACACCCGCGATACAGGGAATACGCCAGAGCCAGCGAGGAAACAAACTCCACAGAGGGAGCAACGCTGCTCTTCCAGGCATTCATGCGGATGATGAGCGAATTGTACTTGCGGATGATGTTACGCAGCAGATTTTCGCGGTGAGCTTCCAGATTAAACGCACGCACCTCCCGCTGCGCGGAGAAGGTCTCCTCCACCACAGTGGTGATAACGCTCATATCTTTCAGCGCCTTTTTCATCTGCTTGGCCATGCGCTTACCCACACTGCGCACAATGGGCACAATCGCGCAGGATATCAGCAGATTTCCCAGAAGGATGGCGCTCTCATCATTGGAACAAGCCGCATACACCAGGTATCCGCCGGCAGCCACCAGCGTGAGCGGCTGAATCACAAGCTCATTCAGAACAGTCACCATGCCCTGCTGGGCCATCTGCGTATACTGGATGACCAGCGTCATCAGATCTCCGCGCGTGCGGCGGTCATGATACGAAAACGAAAGCCACTGCAGGCGGGCAAACACATCCACGCGCAAATCCAGCAGAGCCTCTGTACCGGCACGGGTCAACAGGTAGGTATTAGCATAGGTGGAAAGCCCACGCACAGCCATCACCAGCGGAATAAAGGCCGCCGCCACCCACATGACAACAACCGGCATATCTTCCGCTGTCGTCCATGTGGCAATCCAATCCCGCAGCATTGCCGGCATCTCTGCCGTCCCGAATACGATGGGAAAAATGTACTGCGTCATGAACGGCAGACCGAAGCCGGCCGATGCAGCCGCCAACATACCCGCCACCACGCCGCCAGCTATCAGACACCACCTGGGCAGCATGTACTGCTTCAGTATGGGTTTAAAAATCGGCCACAATGTATCGTTTTCAGACTTGCTCATGAACTTCGTCCAGTCTACCAGATTATCCCGGCGCTGGCAATCATTTTCAACACACCACCCGCCAGCCCCTCCATTTTTTACGCAGCAACTGCGGCATAACGCGCCGACTGCTTGACATCCCCCCGCAAATAGTGCAATATATGGAGCGTTCTATCCCTTACAGGGTAACATATATGCGTCACACCATGAAGAAAAACCTTTTTCACACCCTTGTTCTGACCGCTTCTGCCACCATGCTTACCTCCTGCTTCGATGAAATCAAGCAGGTATTCAATGGAGAAGAAGGCGCAACCCCTGCCCCAGCAGAACAGCAGGCCCCTGCAGAACCGACCGCACCCGTGATTCCAGCAGAACCCACCAATGAGGAAATCACCCAGATGCTGATGGAACAGCTCAGCGGATGCGACGCAGCCGAAGCCGGCGCACTCACCTGCGGCGAGCCCACCCGCAACCCCGACTCCAGCATCAGCATGGGCGCTACGCTCAAGATGACGGTCAAGGAAGATTTGTATGCCAAGGAAACAGCCCCAGCTGCGTTCAACAAGGAGCGCGAAGCCCTCAACGAAGCCGCCAATGCTTCCATGAAGCCGGAATCCGTCTACCTGTTCCAGGTAGGCGCCACCACCGACCTCATCACCGATGCAGACCGCATGGCCAAGCCCCTGCCGGAGCACCTGCAGGCCCCGCTCAACGAACTTAAGGAACTGGCAGATTCCCCGGTCTACCGCAAAGTGGTGAACACGGGCGATTCCGTTGATGCTTCTGCCACCTTCACGGCCATCTATACAGACGGCGCCTGGAAATTCAGCAACATCGTGGTGGACAACGCCGCCTTGCTCGAGCTGAACAACTACACCGCCCAGAGCGCCCTGCCCCAGGATGCCCCCATCCTCACCCCTGAATTCGAGGAAAGCCGTAAAGCCACCATCCGCGAGAAGGTAGCCGCCTTCAACCAGCTGGCCGAGCCCTACATCAAGGGCCGCGAGGAGCAGGCCCGCGCCACCCTCACAGAACACCAGGCCCGCGCAGAGGAGGAAGCCCGACGCATGACCGAACAGGCAGCCGCCCAGGAAGCCGCCCGCCAGGAAAGCATCCAGGGTTTTGTGCAGGCTCTGGCCAACGATAACCTCTTTGCCGGCGAATGGACCCGCGACAAGAAGTTCGGCGAACTTTCCCTGCACATCGAGGAAGCCAAGCAGTTCGACAACTCCGTACAGTTTGTGGGCACCATCTACGACACCAAACTGCCCGAAGCCAGCCTTGATATCGCCGGCCGCTGCGACCTCACGCCCCGGGAAGACGGCACCACACAGGTAGACATCACCATCTACGACGGCCAGTACGACCCCGACCAGCCCACAGCCGAGGTATACGACGCCAAGGACGGCATGCTTTCCCTGACGCTGAGCAAGGATGGCAAGCTGACCGGCATCATGAGCTGCGCCTCCTGGGCCAACTCTCCGGAAAAAGCCTTCCAGATCAACATGACCCCCAAGGCAAAGGAAGAGCCCAAGCGCCGCCGTCGCCGTTAAGCCTTTACATCTAGTTCCATTTCACGCACAGGCAGAACTCCGCATGAGTTCTGCCTGTTCTCTTACAGACTCATACTGTATGCACAAGCCTGCATGACTCATATTTCTGCAACACAATGCCCGCATGGGGAATTATTGGGTTGCTTTTCAGGTTAGAATCAGCTAAAATCGCGCCCACACATTATGGCCAGGCAAGCATTAGGAAAAGGGCTCGGCGCCCTCATCATGAGAAAGCAGGAAGCAGCTAGCGCCCCTGTAGATATCACGGAAGATGACAACGAGCGCGTGATTGTTGCCAATATCTCCGATATCAAGGTATGCCCGTTCCAGCCCCGCCGCCACTTTGACGAACAGCAGATTGAGGAGCTGGCCGCCTCCATCCGCGAGCACGGCCTCATCCAGCCGCTTATCGTCCGCAAAATCAACGGCAGTTTTGAACTCATTGCCGGTGAACGCCGTCTGCGCGCGCTCACCAGCATCGGGCAGACTACCGCCAAGGTCGTGGTTCACGAAGCCACGGACCAGGAGGTAGCCGAGCTCGCCCTCATCGAAAACCTGCAACGCGCCGACCTCTCTCCGCTGGAAGAAGCAGAGCAGTACCGCCTGCTGCAGGAGAAATTCGGCATGAAGCAGGAAACCATCGCGCAGCACGTGGGCAAGTCCCGCGCGGTGATTGCCAACATGGTGCGCCTGCTCGAACTGGCGCCCGAAGTCCGCGAACTGCTGGAAGGCCAGCAGATTACCGTAGGCCACGCCAAAGTACTGCTGCAGCTCAAGGATGAGGACAAGCAGACCCTGGCCGCCCACCGTGTGGCACGCGGCACCCTCACCGTGCGCCAGACCGAACAGCTGGTGCGCAACATGCTCAACCCCGCCCCGGCTCCCGTCAAGGAAGAACCCGAGCTCCCCCCGGCATACGCGCGCGTCTGCACCCAGCTTTCTCAGGATTTCGGCACCAAGGTGAACATCGCCATGAAAGGCAAGAACAACGGTATCATCGAAATCCCCTACGCCGGCCGCGAGGATCTGGTGCGTATCCTCCAGATTTTCGGCATCACCGAAACACTCTGATGCGCCCCCTCCTGCCGCTGGTCCTGCTCTTCCTCTGCAGCTGCGATGACAAGCCTGCTGCAGCCCCGGCTTCCCCTGCCCCGCCTCCCGCGGCAGAGCTGGTGAACACCCCCGGATTCAGCGGGCACAACGCCTACCTGCACTGCGCCGGAATCTGCCGTCTCGGCCCGCGCTACAGCGGCTCTCCCGCCTACGAACAGCAGCTGCAATACCTGGAAAAACACCTGCATGCCGCCGGCTGGGAGACCGCACGGGACTCCTTTCACGCCCCCAACGGGGTGAAGATGTGCAACCTGCGCGCATTCCGCAGCGCAACGCCCGCCCCCCTGCTGCTCAGCTGCCACATCGATACCAAAATCAACATTGCCCCAGACTTTGAAAGCGCCGATGACGGCGCCAGCGGCGCC
Source organism: Akkermansia sp. (assembly GCA_017379255.1). Taxonomy (GTDB): domain Bacteria; phylum Verrucomicrobiota; class Verrucomicrobiia; order Verrucomicrobiales; family Akkermansiaceae; genus Akkermansia. Next base: position 10,653 of record JAFNWZ010000017.1, read on the forward strand.
GCCGTCCTGCTGGAACTCGCACGCGTGCTCCCCGATGCGCAGGTGGAACTCATCTTTCTGGATGGAGAAGAAGCATTTGCGCGCCACATGAGTGAAACAGACGGGCTCTACGGCTCCCGGCACGATGTAGCCCGCCGCGGCAGCACCCTGCCCCGCTGGCAGATTAACCTGGACATGGTGGGCGGGCGGAACAAAACCATCGCCATCCCCTCGCTCGATACCTCAGACTTCATGTACGACCAGTACTGCGCCGCCATCCGCGCCACCGGCTTCAGCGAGGAAAAATGGACTGTCTGGCCCGGCGCCTACATGGATGACCACCTGCCCTACCTCGAAGCCGGGGTCGATTCCCTCAACCTCATTGCCCACTTCTCCGGCAGCAACTGGTGGCACACCACGCGCGATAACATGAGCCGCATCTGCCCCCGCTCCCTGCATGAAAGCGGGCTGCTCACCAGGCAACTCATTCACCAGCTGCTCAACGCAGCTTCTGCAGGCGCTCAATAAGCTCCAGCGGAACCTCCGAGCGCCCCTCCGGTGTATTCAACCGCCACTTGTGCGTCTCATTGCCGGCCGCATCATAGACCGTAAGCGTCAACTGATTACTGGCACCATGCAGCACCATGATACCCTGAGCATCCTTGAACTGCAGGGTCACCTCCCCCGCTTCGCCCGACATCCACCCGCGACCACGCGGATTCGCATCGCGCGCCAGGTGCCGGATGGCCTGCAAATGGTCAGAAACCTCCATGGGCACAAAACCGCCGGGCAGTGCCGCCAGCTGCGCCACAACCGCCCGCCGATGCTCGCGCATCGCCTTGCGGATGCCAGGGTCAACCACCAGCGGGCGCAACACACGGTCGCCCCCCACGGCAGCATCCGGGCTGGAAGCCGCCTTCTGCTGGCGGGCCGGGCGCTCCACCAGCGGCACATCCAGCACACGGCGCGCACCACTCTGCAGCACCTCTACCCGCAGCACATCGCCCGGCGCAAGCCGCTGCAGCACCGCCCGCATTTCCTCCTTGGAAGAAACAGCCGTTCCATTCAGAGCAAGAATCACATCCCCCACCTGCAGGCCAGCCGCCTGCGCCGGGCTGGCAGGCCGCACCGCCCGCACACCAAGTCCGTTCTGCTCCAGCGCCGCATCAGGCACCACTCCGAACATCACGCGCGGCTTCTCCGCCGCCAGCGCAGGCAGCAGAAGCAGCGCACCCAGACACCATTTTCCGGTCAGTTTCATCACAAATACTCCTCCTCCACTTCCACTTCCGTCCTGTTCGGCACGCGGATCACCGTTGTCGTATCCTCTGCCTCCAGCACAAAGGCATCTTCGTAAATCACCTCATAATGCCGCACTGGAGACTGCCCATGGCGCCACTCCACCCGCCCGGTGCTGCGGGCATCAATCACATTGCGGCTTACCAGCCCCTGGTTATCGGATTCAGCCACAGCATTCCCGGGCACAAGCAGCGCCAGCCCGGTGCAGCAGAGCGCCAGCGCCGCCGCAGCAGCCCCCCCGCGCCCCCAATAGCCGCGGCGGCGTCCCCGGCGGGACGTCCGTTGCGCCTCCACATACATCTGCACCCCCAGCTGCCCCACCAGCCGCGCCGGCATGGGTGCCGGGCGCAGGCGGCGCAGCAACTGCTCCACCTCCCGGCCCCCGTGCTCCTCATCCGCCGCCTGCTGCATCGCCGCCAGCAGACGGCTCTGCAAGGCCGCAGGCATAGCGGCAGGCTTAGTGGCAGCAGCATCAATATCTGTCGAAATCTCATCCATGGCTCAGCGTTCTATGGGGTTTGCCTCCAGCTCCCGGCGCAGCGTCTGCAGCGCATAGCGGTAGCGTGAGGTCACAGTGGCTAATTTGTTTCCGGTCATATCCGCAATCTGCTGGAACGTGTGCTCACCCCAGATATGGAGCACCACTACCTCGGCAAACTCTGCCGGCAGCTTACGCAGCATCGCTTCCAGCCGCACGCGCAGATACTCATCATCCGCCGCGCTGCTCAGCCAGGGCGTTTCCTCCACCCCCTCGCTCAGCGTCTCCTGCTGGGCGGTGGCATAGTTGCGGCGCACCTGTTCGCGGCGGCCGCGGTCCATCGCCAGGTGGCGGATAGCCGTGTAGGCATACGCGCGCCATTGGTCGCGGGAACCGGTGAATGAACCACCCTCCACCGCATGCACCAGCTGCACCAGCGCCTCCTGCAGCACGTCCTCGGCATCTGCCTGGCTGCGGCACTGCTGGCGGGCGTACAGGAGCAACTGCGGGCCGTACTCCGCCAGCCAGGCAGACCAGTC